>CAYYWS010000070.1:0-9271 GCA_964473955.1 uncultured Paraperlucidibaca sp.
AGCCGCCGAAAATGCCGACATTATTTTGACCTGTGTTGGCCGTGATGAAGACTTAAAAGAAGTTTTATTAGGCAACAATGGCGTAATAAAAAGCATTAAAAATGGTTCTTTAGTAATTGATCATTCTACAGTTTCTGCAAATATTTCACGAGAAATTGCCGCCGTGCTTCGTCGGCAACTGTGTGGCTTTATCGACGCCCCTGTTTCTGGTGGACAACAAGGCGCCATCAACGGACAGCTCAGTATTTTCTGTGGTGGCGACGCAAAAGACATCGTCAAAGCACAGCCCATTTTAGCCAGTTACGCCAAAGCACAAGCTCATCTCGGCCCAGTCGGTCATGGCCAATTAGCCAAGATGGTCAACCAGATTTGTGTCGCTGGCGTCATTCAAGGGCTCGCAGAAGGCATGCGCTTTGCTGAAACAGCCGGTTTAGATGTCGATCAGGTAATGCAATTAGTTGGTCAAGGTGCTGGCAGCTCATGGCAACTGCTGAATCGACATAAAACTATGCAACAAGATCACTATGAACATGGATTTGCAGTTGACTGGATGCGTAAGGATCTTGATATAGTGCTGGCTGAGTCTGCGCAGCTTGGTCTTAATCTGCCGATTACCACCGTCATTAATGACTTTTACCGTGAGGTTCAAGACATGGGGGGTGGCCGTTGGGACACATCTAGCTTACTCAAGCGACTACAAAACCAGTAGTTGCTGCTGATAACCACAACAACAGGATTTATATATGAATCGCCCTTCACGTCTTCTTGCGCTCTCCGCTGGTATTTTAATATTGGCCGGCTGTGGTGCAGAAAAGTCAAAACTGAAAACAGATAATGAACAATTTAGCTATGCCATTGGTGTTGAAATTGGTCGTTCGCTAGATCCCATCAGTGCCGATCTTGACTTCAAAGCGCTTAAACACGGCATGAATGACGTACAAGCTAAAAAAGAGCTGGCATTTACGGATGAAGAGCTAGAAAAAATCAAAATGACCGTTGCGCAAACGCTGATGGAAAAACAGCAGCAAAAACGCACCGCGGAAGGTGAAACTGCGCTGAAAAAAGGCGAAGAGTTCTTAGCGGCAAATGCTAAAAAGGATAATGTTGTTACCACGGAAAGCGGCCTTCAATATGAAGTGTTGACGGAAGGCAATGGTGCTAATCCAGCAGCTACTGACATTGTGACTGTGCATTACAAAGGCACGTTGATCAACGGTGAAACTTTTGATAGTTCTTATGACCGTGGCCAACCGATCCAATTTCCATTAGATCGCGTTATCCCCGGTTGGACTGAAGGTGTTCAGCTGATGAAAACAGGTGCCAAGCATCGCTTGTTCATTCCTGCCAGTTTAGCTTATGGCGAGATGGGCTCAGGCGAGAAAATTGGCCCTAATGAAACGCTGATTTTTGAAGTTGAACTATTAGATGTGACCAAACCATAAGTTGCTCTGATAGCCATAAAAAAGCCCGCATATGCGGGCTTTTTTATTTATCTAACAACCACTTAACGATTAACGCTCAACAATCGCTACAACACCTTGGCCGCCAGCAGCACAAACCGAAATCAAGCCACGACCTGAGCCTTTTTCTGACAAGATTTTGGCCAATGTACCAACAATACGACCACCTGTTGCCGCGAAAGGATGACCTGCCGCCAACGACGAACCATTAACATTCAGCTTGCTGCGGTCAATCGAGCCTAAAGGTGCATCTAGACCTAAACGCTCTTTGCAGAAGGTTGGGTCTTCCCAAGCCTTTAATGTCGACAACACTTGTGAAGCAAAGGCTTCATGAATTTCATAGTAGTCGAAGTCTTGCAGCGTTAGGCCACGACGCGCCAACAAACGTGGAACAGCATAAGCAGGCGCCATCAACAGACCTTCTTTTTCATGCACAAAGTCAACTGAGGCCACTTCACCATCAACAAAATAAGCCAAAATTGGCAGGCCGCGCTCTTTAGCCCACTCTTCTGATGCCAACAGCACAACCGATGCACCATCAGTCAACGGGGTAGAGTTAGCAGCGGTCATGGTGCCTGTCTCACGATCACCAAAACAAGGCTTCAACGTTGCCAGTTTTTCAATATTTGAGTCTGGACGCAAGTTTTGATCACGCTTCAGGCCTAAGTACGGTGTAACTAGGTCATCAAAAAAGCCACGCTCATAAGCTGCAGCCAACTTGTGATGGCTGGCAACGGCCAAAGCGTCTTGCTCGGCACGAGGAATCTGCCACTCAGCCGCAGTGATCGCCGCGTGGTCACCCATTGCTAAGCCAGTACGAGGCTCACCATTGCGTGGAACCGCTGGAATTAAGTGTTTAGGACGAATTTTAGCCAATGTTTTCAGCTTCGCACCTGTGGTTTTGCCACGATTCACTTCCAACAGAATTGATCGCAGGCCTTCACTCAGGGCAATCGGCGCGTCTGATGTCGTATCTACACCACCAGCAATACCGGACTCGATCTGACCAACAGCAATTTTGTTCGCTACCAAAATAGCAGCTTCTAAACCAGTACCACAGGCTTGCTGAATGTCATAAGCTGTGGTTTGTGGGGATAATTTTGTGCTCAATACACATTCACGGGTCAGGTTGAAGTCACGGCTGTGCTTAAGAACTGCACCTGCCACCACTTCACCTACACGTACGCCGTCTAATTTAAAACGGCTAACTAAGCCGTCGAGCGCGGCAGTCAGCATGTCTTGGTTCGATGCAGTAGCATAAACACTGTTAGAACGAGCAAATGGAATGCGATTAGCGCCAACAATAGCGACGCGACGAAGACTGGTCATGACATACTCCTTGAAATTGACCCTACCAAGCTAGCACAGTCATTAAACAAAACATTGGCCGAAATGCGAACCAATGCCACTTATCCGGCAAATAGTGTGTGCTTAGGCATTTGATAGGCTTAAGCCTGCACTAACTAAACCATATTATGCGCCAAGACTCGCAATCAATCGTCAAATTGACTAGTCTGCGCACATATTTACGCAAACTTCTATGGACTGATACAGGTACTTATCATGAGCGATCGTTATATTGACTTCATCAACTCATCCGTTGGCCAAATGTTAGCAAAAAATTTAGGCCTGCCCGCGCCAACACCACTTGATCGTTTTGTTGCCGGCCAACCGGTCGTTTCAGGCGCCGTGTTAGTTGGTGCAGCACGTAACGGCACCTTAGTAGATGATATCGCCAAATTCCTGCATAACATCAGTGCAGACGCTTATGCCCTATTTGATAGTGAAGTGCATGCGGCGGCCGCTGGTGCTGGTTTAACCATTCAAGCTTATGCACCAAGCGCCGAAGACACACAAAAATTTAAAGCCATTGTATTTGATGCCTCAGGTATTACTGAAAGCGAACAGCTGCAAGAACTGCACAGCTTCTTTAACCCGATTATGCGCAAACTAGCTTCCTGCAACCGCGTCATTGTTTTAGGTCGTACACCTGAGCTCTGTGAAGACCCACTGCATGCTACCGCGCAACGTGCGCTGGAAGGCTTCACGCGTGCCTTGGCTAAAGAAGTTAAAAAAGGCGGTACAGCACAAACGGTTTATGTTGCACCAAATGCTGACCACCTAGCTGAGTCCACATTACGTTTCTTCATTTCGCCAAAGTCAGCCTATGTATCAGGCCAAGTTGCACGTGTTAGCGCAACAGGCATTGAAGCCCCTGAAGTTGACTGGAATAAACCTTTAGCTGGCAAAGTAGCCTTGGTAACTGGTGCATCACGCGGCATTGGTGAAGCCATTGCTGACGTATTGGCACGTGACGGCGCACATGTTATCTGCTTGGACATTCCTCAGCAGGAAGAAGACTTACAACGCGTTGCTGCTCGTATTCAAGGCTCCGTATTAGCCGTTGACATTACCGCCCACGAAGCCCCTGCCCGTATTGCTGAACACTGCAAAAATGCACATGGCGGCTTAGACATCATTGTGCATAACGCGGGTGTTACTCGCGACAAAATGTTGGCCAACATGAAAGACCAACTGTGGAATATGGTCATCAACATCAACTTGTCTGCTGAAGAGCGTATTAATGAAGCGCTGCTCAATGGCAATGTCATTAACGCCAATGGCCGTATTATCTGTGTTTCGTCAATTTCAGGCATTGCTGGCAACGCCGGCCAAACCAACTACGCCACCTCAAAAGCTGGTGTAATTGGCATGGTGCAAAGCATGAAACAACCACTGCTATCACGTGGCATCACCATTAATGCGGTAGCACCTGGTTTTATTGAAACGCAAATGACTGCTGCTATTCCTTTCGCCATCCGTGAAGCCGGTCGTCGCATGAACTCCATGTCACAAGGTGGCCAACCAGTAGATGTTGCTGAAACCATCGCTTGGTATGCCAGCCCAGCATCCAATGGCTTAACCGGAAACGTGGTACGCGTTTGCGGCCAAAGCTTAATTGGCGCTTAAGTCGGAGACCACTATGGCTGTTCGTGAACTAACATCACTGCCGAACAGCCTTAGCTTATATGCTAAGGCTGTAGCCGGCGCGCCAACGCGTAAGGGTGGTGACTTACCAGACCTAGAGTTAGTGCTGGCTAATCAAGTGATTAATAAAGATCATCTAGCGCAATACAACCGCGTGTGTGGCTTCACTTTGCGGGATGTTGTGCCCTCAACGTATTTGCATGTACTAACCTTCCCACTGCAAATGACGCTGATGACAGATTCAAGCTTTCCTTTTGCACTGATGGGCTTAGTGCATGTACGCAACCGTATTGATCAACTGCGCCCCGTGCGTAGTGATGAAGTACTAACGTTTCGAACACGCGTGAACAACCTGCAGTCGCACGATAAAGGCGTGACCTTTGATTTGGTCAGTGAAGCCTTTATTGCTGATGAAAAAGTGTGGATTGACGTGAGTACTTACCTACGCCGTCAAAAAACCACCGCAGCGGCTGAAACTAGTGCAGAAAAGCCAAGCAAAAAAGTGGCAGCGGTACCAACCGCTAGTGCGACTTGGATTGTGCCAAGTGATATCGGCCGTCGTTATGGCTCAGTATCAGGCGATCGTAACCCGATTCACTTGTATGCCATCACTGCACGCTTATTAGGATTCCCACAAGCGATTGCACATGGCATGTGGAGTAAAGCTGCGTGTTTAGCAGCACTCGATGGTCGTCTACCAGACGCCTACAGTGTTGATGTGCAATTTAAACTGCCCATTCTACTTCCCGCTAAAGTAGCTTTTAGCAGTGAGCCGTTAACCAGTGGTTTCCGTTTTGCCGTGCATGATGCACGCAAAGGCAAACCCCACTTATCCGGCCGCATTAAGGCGCTATAAGTCTTGTTACCCTGTGCGGCACTAACCCTGCCGCGCAGGCAATAACCACGCACTCCCATCCTGTGGATGCTTAACCCAACATAACGGCACTGCAAACGCTTGCTCTAAAGCAGTCTTAACCTTCGCCTCGTCACACTCGCCCGCATAAACCACACCGGTTTGACTCAGAATTAAAAAGTGGGTTGCTAAACGTAATGCCGTATTTGCATCATGCAGTGCAGCAACAACCAAAGCACCGTCATGAGCACATTGTTGTAAGCGCTGAACAACAACCTGCTGATGCGGCGCATCAAGACCTGTTAAAGGCTCATCTAACAACCACAAAGCCTGATCAATCTCCGCCAAACGAATTTGTAGCTCCGTTTGAGCCAAACGCACACGCTGGGACTCACCTCCCGACAACTGTCCGCATGAGCGCATTAACAAGTGTTTCAACTCCCAACCCTGAACCACCTCATCAAAACATTGGTGTAGTTGTGCATGTGCTCCACCCCATGGATAGGCCGCCATTTTCACTACCGCCTGCACAGACAATACACTGGGTAAAACGGACTGCTGTTTTAGAAAGGCACGTTGGCAGGCAAAGCTGGCATCACTCCATAACGGCAATGGTTGGTTTTGCCAAAACCAATGTGGATTAACGGCAGAGGTGTCACGGCCACTGCATGCCTGCAAGAACGTAGACTTACCTACCCCATTAGCGCCCATGACGGCCCAAATCTGGCCGCCTTTTAGCGCTAAATCAGGCAAGTCAAACAAGACATCACCACGTGGTGATAAAAAGGAATGAGCATGAATACTAATCATTGCCGCCACCGCTGATACAGCACATACAGAAAAAACGGTGCGCCAAAAAGTGCAGTCATAATGCCCACCGGCAGCTCCATGGGCGCTAATAAACGCATAGATAAAGTATCAGCAAGCAGCGTCAACAAAGCGCCCACCACGATCACTCCGGGGATCATTGCACGGTGGTGGCAGCCAAAAAGGCGGCTGGCAATATGTGGTGCCATCAAGCCAATAAAGGCAACACTGCCGGCTTGTGCCACCACTACACCCACCAAAATGGCGCTGGCCCAAATCACTTGGCGACGAAAGCGCTTCACCGGCAGGCCTAAATAACCTGCCTCACGCTCACCTAAGAGCCAAACATCAAAACTACCCGCCTGTTTTAAACCCCATAATGCTAGGCCTAAGAAAACCAACCAACCAGCAAGTAATGATGGCCACTGGGCATAGGCAAAACTGCCCATAAACCAAAAGCTCGCCGCTCGTAGTGTTTGATCAGGACTTAAAATCAGCAGCAACTGAGCGATGGCAGCGGCCAAGGCACTGAGCGCCACGCCTACCAATAACAAGGCTTCAGCCTGTAGTTGAAAACGACGCGCTAATAAGAGCACTAGAGTCAGCGTTAACAAAGCGCCCACGACTGCTGCAACGGGCAACACCCAGATCATATGCTGCCAAAACATGAGGGCGATGACAGCGGCCAAGGACGAACCTGCCGATACACCTAATAAACCAGGCTCTACCAAGGCATGACGAAATAGTGTTTGCAACCAAAGCCCTGCCAAGCCCAATGCAGCGCCAGCCAAGATTGCTAACAACAATCGTGGCAGTCGAAGTTCTAGCAATATTTCTTGACCTAAGTCGCCCTTCGGCAAATCATGAACCACATTGGCAAACAGCAATGCAACACAGGCAATGATTAACAACAAATTTTTACCGGTTTGCGACTGTTTCATGCCAACCTTGAGTGGATTCTGTAACAGAGATAAAAACGCATTGATTCAAATGCTTCATCAGTGGAGCCGGACATGCAGCAAACAGCCTCTGATCAGCCTAGCCCCACCGCACTGGTATTAACTGGTGGTGGTGCCCGCGCAGCCTATCAAGTCGGTGCATTACGCGCAATCAACGAGTTCATGCCACCCTACTGCGGCAACCCTTTTTCAATAATTTGTGGCACGTCTGCTGGGGGGCTTAATGCTGTTGGACTTGGCGTCAATGCCGCCTGCTTTGGTGATGGGGTCGCTTTGCTGGAAGATATTTGGAGTAATTTTAAGTGTGAGCAGGTTTTTCGCACCGACTGGCCCGGTGTCCTAAGTAGTGCATTTCGTTGGTTATCTAATCTAACACTCGGTCTTTATAACCGTGATGACCCTGTATCTTTATTAGATAACGCACCACTAGCCGCTCTACTTTCTAAAACACTGAACTTAAAATCTCTGCCCTCTGTTATCGAATCTGGACACCTGCGCGCCTTGTGCATTACTGCCTGTAGTTATTCCCGCGGTGACTCAACGAGCTTTTATCAGGGCGCTGACGATCTCATAGACTGGCACAGAGCACGCCGCCGGGGCATTAAAACCGATCTCAAAATTGAACATTTAATGGCATCTTCTGCCATTCCACTACTGTTTCCCTCGGTGCGTATCAATAATGAATATTATGGTGATGGTGCCCTGCGACAGTTAGCTCCTGTAAGCCCTGCGCTCCACTTAGGTGCGCGCCGTGTATTAGTAATTGGTTCTGGTCGTGGTGAAAGCGCTCATGTTCGTCGCATGGCTGATGGTTATCCCAGCCTTGCACAAATTTTAGGCCACATCATGAACAGCTCATTTATTGATAGCCTAGAGATGGACTTAGAGCGCATGAGTCGCATCAACAGAACACTAGGTTTGTTAACCGCTGAACAGTTGGCTGCTCACACTACACTTAGACCAGTTGAGCATTTAGTACTATCACCCTCTGTTGAACGCTTGGAAGAATTAGCATCTCGTTATGCCCATGAATTACCGCGTTCAATTCGTTTATTTGTCCGCGGCTCAGGCATGTTCAAACGTGCAGGGTCTAACTTGTTAAGTTACCTGCTGTTTGAACAGTCCTATACCCGTACCGTGATGCAACTAGGTTATGACGATGCACGCGATCGCGAGATCGAATTGCGGCAATTTCTGCAGCCAGAACTTGCCCCCAATAGTAATGTCGTTAGTTTTACGCGCCCCATCAAAGCCTAGTTAAGACTTAGGCGGACGTACTCGCATCAAGCCTTCTTGCGCAGTTGAAGCCACCAAGCGGCCATCACGGGTATAAATCAAACCACGATTAATGCCCTTTGCCGATGAAGCGGACGGCGCATCCATGGTGTAGAGCAACCATTCATCCATACGAAACGGCCGGTGAAACCACATGGCGTGATCAATGCTAGCACCCTGAAAACCAGGATGCATAAATGTAATGGCATGCGGCAACATCGCCGTCGACATAAAAGCAAAGTCAGAGGCAAAGGCCAAAATACACTGATGTAAGAATGGGTCATCCGGTAGTGCAATTTGTGACTTCATCCAATGCTCCCGCTCTGGCTCACGCTTGTCGGGTGAAAATGGATTAACAGGATTAATCAGCTTCAAATCGATAGGGCGCTCCATCTCGAAAAAAGGCCGCTGCTTTTCAGACACATGCGGAGCGATCAAACGACGCAAATCCAACTCGCTGGGCAGAGACTCTGGCTCAGGCCAATCACTTGGCATATCAAACTGGTGATCCAAACCGTCTTCCGGCTCGGCAAATGACGCCATCATGGTAAAAATAATTTCACCATGCTGAATGGCTTTAACCGTGCGCGTGGTAAAGCTACGGCCATCGCGCACACGCTCAACATCGTAAACAATCGGTGCATGAGCATCGCCAGGCCGCAAAAAATAGGCATGTAACGAATGTGCCAGACGATTCTCGACGGTTCGCCCTGCCGCCATTAGCGCCTGTCCCAACACTTGGCCGCCAAACACGTTTTTACCAAAGTAATCCTGACTTTGGCCACGGAACAAATTGATTTCAATCGTTTCCAAATCTAGTAGCTTTAACAGCTCTTGCATAACATTCGACATTGCTACTCCTAAGTGGCTGGACAGCCTGACAAGCTGCTAAGAATAGCAGACAGAAACCGTCAATGTTTTGTTACACT
>CAYYWS010000071.1:0-5921 GCA_964473955.1 uncultured Paraperlucidibaca sp.
TTTGGACTAACCGAACGTGACTTTAAAACAGCCGGTTTGTTTTCAATAACACTTTTATTGCTCGCAGTTTTATCACTGCTGCTGCCGACACGAACGTCAATTTCAGTTAGGCGACCAGAAGATGCTTCGGAAACGATTTGCACAATACGCTGCAAAAACTTGTCTTTAATATGACGAACAAAAAAAGGGTTAGGGGCAAGTAAATCGAGGCCAGAATCTGTCTCCACAACTTGCAGTGGCCGTATCCACATTTGAAAAAGGTTGGCTGGGTATTCTTCTTCTAAGCGAACCAAAGCCGCCTGCCAAACTGCACTAGACATCTCAATCTATCCACAAACAAAAAAGGGATTCTACGGGCTCTGTTCTAGCACTGCTAGTACTTTATCCACAAGCATTCATAGGCTGTGGATAAAATCGTGAATAAAATAGCCTGATGACTAGGAGGTAAGTGTGGATAACTACATCACCCCTAATTATCCACAGGTTCCACGATGTTTGTCAGAGCCTAACAAGCCCCCTTAATAACAGCTTTTAATATGATATAAATTATTGATAAATAAAAATAAAAATCACTTATCCACAGAAAAGTGTGTGTACTACTACCATCATTACAAGCTTTTCTTCTTTCTTTATATTTATTTAGTACTTAAGAGAAAAATTCAAAACCAAAATGTTGACAACTTGTACGAACATCTCAGAAATGACTTCATGACAAGGAAGCAATTGACAACACTTGAGCTCATCAATAGAATCCCCACCCTCTGTGCCCTGAAGGGCTAACTGGTATATCAGGTCAACGATCATGAAACGTACATTCCAACCAAGTACTCTCAAGCAAAAACGTACACACGGTTTCCGTGAGCGCATGTCGACTAAAAATGGTCGTGCAGTACTGGCTCGTCGCCGTGCTAAAGGCCGCAAACGTTTAACTGTCTGAGCTTCGTGAACGATCAGCGTTTTCCAAAGTCAGCGAGGTTATTAACTCCGTCTGATTTTAAACAAGTGATGGAAAACGCTGAAGTTAAAAGTGGCCAACCTAATTTTTTGATGTTAGCCACTGTCACTGGAAAACCCAGTGCACGATTAGGTTTTATAGTTTCAAAAAAACGCGTCAAACTTGCTGTTGAACGAAATCGTATCAAACGCTGTTTGCGCGAAACATTTCGACAAGTGCAACATGAACTCCCTCCGTTTGATGTAGTATTTCTGGCTAAATCACAGTTAGCTGAACTCAGTAATCATGAGCTACAACAATCTGGCAAAAATGCTTTACAGCATTTATCTAAGCGCTATCAGAAGCTTCAAGAAAGTGTAAAGTCATGAAAATATTAATGATTTTACCTATTCGCATGTACCGATATGGAATTAGTCCATTGCTCGGTCCACGTTGTCGTTATTACCCCTCATGTTCTGCTTACGCAGAAGAAGCAATTGAACGCTTTGGCGCTATGCGTGGTGTTTATTTAGCAACTAGAAGACTTTTGCGCTGTCATCCAGGTTATGAGGGAGGGTATGATCCGGTACCCGAAACATTTTCTTTTTCACCTGCTTCAAAACAGGAATCATAAGGCATGGAATTTCGTCGTACGTTAATCATGGTTGCTTTGGCAACAGTGACTTATTTTATGTTTTTGACTTGGCAGCAAGACTACGGCAACAAACCAGCCGTTGCTAGCGAGCCAGCAGTAACCCAAGAACAAGAAGTTTCAGCCCTGCCTGTAGTAACTACAGAGACTGAAAACAATGCTGAATTGCCTTTGGCAGCACCAACAGCAATGGCAGAAGTTGCTGCATTAGCACCATTGGTTGAAAATCAATCCAGTACTAATGAACTAATTTTGGTAACTACCGACGTTTTTGAGGTCTCTATTGACCCAGTTGGTGGTGATATTGTTCGTGTTGCTCTCAAGCAATATACCCGTGCAGTGGGTGATGACACGCCATTTGTTTTAATGGATCGTAGTCAACAACTGAATTACGTTGCGCAAAGTGGTCTTGTAAAAGCAGTAGTGCCAGGCCTTAACAATGTACTTTCTGGTGTGGATGACCACAGCCAAGGTCGTCCGGTTTACAAGGCGGCAAGTAATTCATTTAACTTAAACGATGACCAAGAAAGTGTGGATGTAGTGCTAAGTACACAAACACCGGAAGGCATTCAAGTTAACAAAACTTATCGTTTTCATCGTGGCCAATATCAAATTGATGTCATTCAAACTGTTCAGAACAACAGTGCATCAACATGGACTGGTGTTCCATTTGGCCAAATCAAACGTGACAGCAGCAAAGACCCCAGTGCCGATAATCACTCGTTTGGCATGATTACCTTTTTAGGTGGTGCTTGGTGGACGCCAGATAAAAACTACAACAAATTATCGTTGAGCGACTTTGCTAAAAAAGGTGAACGAGTCACTGTTGATGGTGGCTGGGCTGCCATGGTCCAACATTATTTCGTTTCAGCATGGATTCCTGATGCAAATTCACGAAACACCATTGCCACACGTAGCAATGAAAGTACGGGTGAGAATTTTATTGGTTTTACTGGTTCACCGATTGTGGTTGAAGCAGGTAAGTCAGCGTCTCTGAATGCTCAGTTTTATGTTGGTCCTAAACTGCAGGATCGCTTAAAAGCCTTGTCACCGGGTCTTGAGCTCACCGTTGATTACGGCTGGTTGTGGCCAATTGCACAGTTCTTGTTTTGGGTATTGAAAACACTACATGGTTTTATTGGTAACTGGGGCTGGTCCATTATTGCCCTGACCGTGTTGGTTAAAGCTGCATTCTTCCATCTCTCTGCAACTAGCTATCGATCCATGGCTAACATGCGTCGTGTTATGCCTGAAATGCAAAAGATGAAAGAGAAGTTTGGTGATGACCGTGCCAAATTATCGCAAGCGATGATGGAGCTTTATAAGAAAGAAAAGATTAATCCTTTGGGTGGTTGTTTGCCTATTTTGGTTCAGATGCCGGTGTTTATTGCGCTGTACTGGACCTTAATGGAATCTGTTGAACTTCGTCATGCTAGCTGGATTTTATGGATTCAAGATTTGTCATTGATGGATCCATATTTCATCCTGCCATTGTTGATGGGTGTGTCGATGTACCTTCAACAAATGTTGAACCCAACACCAATCGATCCAATGCAGGCCAAGGTCATGAAATTCATGCCGGTGGTGTTTACTGTGTTCTTCCTCTGGTTCCCAGCAGGTTTAGTACTGTACTGGCTGGTCAACAACGTGTTGTCGATTGCTCAACAGTGGGTAATTACACGTCAAATTGAAAAAGCGACCGCCAAGGCCACAGTGGCAAAATAAAATATGACCGATACCATCGCAGCAATCGCCACCGCGCCCGGTCGCGGTGGTATCGGCATCATTCGGCTTTCTGGGCCACATGCTCTTCACATTGGCCAACGCATCTGCCGCAGTGTTCAAAACAAGTCTCCTATTGCTAGACAAGCCTACTTCACTGAATTTTTAAATACTGAAAGCGATGTTTTGGATGAAGGCTTGATGTTGTATTTTCAAGCACCAAATTCATTTACTGGTGAAGATGTCGTGGAGTTGCAAGGTCACGGCGGGCCAGTTGTTTTAGATTTAGTATTACAAACGGCAGTTCAATACGGCGCTCGTTTGGCTAGGCCAGGCGAGTTTTCTGAACGAGCTTTTTTAAACAACAAACTCGATCTCGCTCAAGCAGAAGCGATTGCAGATTTAATTGAGGCAGGTAGTCAACAAGCGGCACGATCAGCGATTCAGTCACTACAAGGCGCTTTCTCTACACGAGTTAATGAGTTGTTAGAGTCACTGATTACACTGAGGCTATACGTTGAAGCAGCGATTGATTTTCCAGAAGAGGAAATTGATTTTTTAGCAGACGGACAGATTTTGGCTCTGCTAACACATGTTGAAACGGCTTTATCTGCAGTTCTAAAAGAAGCTAAACAAGGTGTGTTATTGCGCGATGGTATGCGAGTGGTAATTGCCGGCAGTCCAAATGCAGGTAAATCGAGTTTATTAAATGCCTTAGCTGGTAATGAAGTTGCCATTGTCACTGATATTGCTGGTACGACTCGGGATGTGCTGCGTGAACACATTCAGTTAGATGGTTTGCCATTACATATTATTGATACCGCAGGCCTACGCGATAGTCCTGATGTTGTTGAAAAAGAGGGCATTCGTCGCGCTTATTTAGAAGTAGCAAAGGCTGATTGTGTTTTGTTTGTGTTTGATAGTAGTCAACCAGATCAACATCCAAAGAAAACGCTAGCAAACTTCTTTCCCGAGCTTCCTAATAATTTGGTGCTCGTGGCCAATAAATGCGATTTGTCTGCTGTGGCGCCGGGTTATAGTCATTTAGACATTAATAATAGACAACTTCGACAAGTGCATATATCAGCAAAACAAGGTCTTGGCCTTGACGAGCTGGCGACAGAACTAAAAAGCATGATGGGTTATGTGGGTAGTCATGAAGGTGGTTTTAGTGCTCGCAGTCGTCATTTATCAGCATTGAATGCCACCCAGCAGCACTTGCAACAGGCACGTATTGCCCTAGTCGAACATTATGCCGGTGAATTAGCGGCAGAAGATTTACGGTTAGCACAACAATCCCTCTCAGAAATTACCGGGGTATTCACCTCGGATGACTTACTCGGCAAAATTTTCTCTAGTTTTTGCATCGGAAAGTAACTTCTCCTTAATAACCGCTTGTCGCTTTGCGCTATGGCTTACTGCCATGGGCGGGTAATGTTATTAGTACAAATGTCGGGTTGGCTACATATTGACCACATAACAATAATTGTACTATAGTACACAAAGTGCATGACGCTGTTAGTTATGCCAATAAAAAAAGGATGAGGGTCGTAAATAATGAAAATTCTGGCATATATACTTTTGCTATTGATTGGTGCTGGTGCAATTCATCAAATAGTTACTATTCCGCCCGCACCACCCAAGGTGCCAGATGTTCCCACTGTTTTTGCTGTGCCTGAAGTGCCTGCATTAACCATTTACGACATGCCTACTGGCAACGTAGTTGTCCCAACGACTCCCTATCGATCAATTAACCGTAGTGTTTCATTAGACGAGTTAGCTGAGCGTGGCTTAATGACGGGTGTTTATACCGGTACACCTTATTGGACCGAACGTAAGCAGTGGTTTAATGAAAATTTTTACGCCACCTTGGCAGCACGTAAAGTGTGGCATGAAGGTACATCACCAGAAAAACATAAGCGTGGTGGTCCTATCACTTGGGATTATCAACCTATCCCACAATACATTCCGCCACCGTGTAATCAAGCACAGCCTACCGGTTATGACGCTGATGGTTGTCGATATGTTGCCGGTCTCTTTAAAGATGTAGAAGCTAAAAACCCTCAGCGTGCACAAGAATTGCGTGAGCAAATTCGTCGTGGACGTGACGTTTGGTACAAGGGAACGTTTGGTAACCAAGACGAAAACTATCTCCATCAATCACGTGTGGTTGGTGTCGAAAACATGAATTACCCTTGGTTAGATACCCGTACCAGACCATATCGCTTTAGCAAATGGGGCTTAATCAATGACCCAGATTGTGAGCAAGGTGATGCTTCAACAAATTGGTATGACAAATGCCAAGACCCCCATTCGTCGGGAGTATTGGGCTACCGTAAATACTATGCCGAACCCATTAAAGACGATAAAGGCCAAGTGGTTTATGACCCAACCACTGCTCCTTATGAAGAAGATGAAATTGCCAAAAACAAACGTTTTGTCATCGGCCATCCCTGTGTGCAATGTCACGTAGGTTTTGACCCAACTAATCCGCCAGAAAACCCAAACCAACCAAAATGGGAACATTTAACAGCTACGATTGGTAACCAGCATATTGTTCAGCCCGATGCATTTTTTCATGGAGCACCAACCAATAGCCCTGCACGCCAAATT
>CAYYWS010000071.1:6021-9233 GCA_964473955.1 uncultured Paraperlucidibaca sp.
AGGGCAATATTTGGGAAGAGTTTTCATCTGAGACCTATAAGAACTCAGAGTCGCCAGGCAGTATTGCTCGTGTCTTAAATCGTAAAATTCCATTATTGGGCGGTAAGCAGGTAGGTAGCCGTAAAATTGAAGGTGGCCCTGGTTATCTGCGTAATATCTCGTTGTTGTCGGTATGGGCAACAGCGCCGTTTATGCATAACAATGCCATTGGTGAAGTTACTTATCTTAAAGATGGCTCACCAGATTACACAGTGAAGGGTCGTATCGAGCAATTTGAAAACTCATATGCAGAGTTGATGCTGTCTGATGATCCAAAAGTATCACCAAGCCGTCCACAAAAAACCTTAGTGACCACAGAAGACATGCATATTACGCCGCGTGAGGATATGCAGGGTTATCCAAAAATTAAGGTTAAAGCCGGCACACCGGTGGCAACGTTTGCTTCGGTCAATCCACACCGTCCATTATTTGTGACTTGTGATGACCCTGTTGAAAACCGTGGCCATCAATTTGGTGTTGATTTAAGCGATCAAGAAAAGTTTGCACTGCGTGAGTTCTTGAAGCTGATGTAATGGATGCGCTGAGGGCCGATATCGGCCCTCATGTACCTAAAGGGCCTTAACGTAATGAAGTGGATTTTACGGGCGCTGCTGGTTTTGGTTGCGGTGATATTGGTCGTGCTGCTAAATCAACGCATCAACCAACCTTCAGAGATAAAAATAAGCCAGCTTGCCAAGCAAACAGAAGCTGCAGAACCTTCGTTAGCAAGTGATGTCATCAGTGATGAAGACTTGCCACCGGAAGGTACGCGCTCTTTATTTGATCATTTTGTTGCTCAACAAGATGGCTTAGCCTATCCCTTTGATCGTTTATTAGCACAAATCCAAGCAAACTCACCAGCGGCTGAGGCCCCTAAAGCCGTACTTATCCCGCATGGTCGGTCATTGCTCAAGGGTCAGGCTGATGAGGCGCTGCCGAGAATAATCGCAGCGGCTGATTTCGAGCAGGACAATAATGACGCCTCATTAGGGCTAAAAGCACGTGGTCAGTTATTTTTAGGTTTTGTTGAGCGTGCTAATGAAATTGAGGTCATTAGTTACAATGAGCTTGCTGGGCGATATGAGTTTCAGCTGGTGCAAAACTATTGCGCTGATTGTGTCCCGCGAATTGTTTATGCCCAGCGTGCCGTTTGCAGCACTTGCCACCAAGGTAAGGCACCTATTTTTCCGCTACGTTCGTGGAACGAAACCAATGCACACGAAGCCGTGGCGCAGTCCATTGCTGATGCGCGAGGTAATAATCAGCCCTATTTCGGTGTGGCCATTCGCCAGCCCTTAGCCGCGCCTGAACGCATCGATTTTTTAACAGACATAGCGAACTTTGTTCCCGTCACACAGCGTTTGTGGATTGATGCTTGTGGTGAAGGCGGAGCAGAGTGCCGTCGACTGATGTTTAGCTTGGCGTTGCAATATGCCATTAGCCCTGGCAGTTTTCGTGAAGATAGTGCAGAGGCCGAAGCGTTAAGAGTTTTTCAGCGAACAAACCTGCCAACCAAAGGCATTGCTGTTGCCAGTCCAGACTTGATCAATCGAGACCCGATAGCTGAGCAGCAAGGCTTAAAAGGGTGGTGGCGTAAGTTAACCACTCGACAAATTAAAACAGGTGATGGCGCTACAAATAATGAAGACCTATCGGCCTTCGAAAAACTACCGCCGTTGCCTAGTGAGCTAGACCCACTGACCAAGCGCCCACCCATTCAAGTGATTACGGCTGAAGATTTAAGCGCGGTGTATGGTTTAGCGGCGTTGTTAACGCTGGCAGACATCAAGGAAATTTCAGCGTTTAGCCGGTTTGATGTGGCGCGTGTACGTAATCGTGTGGCGCAAATGCCAGAGGACTTATTTCAGCCTAAGCCTTTTGTTCGTGTGCATATGTTGAATGCATTGTTGGCAAAGGATCGTGCTTATTGCTGTTTAAACACGGACGAAATGTCAGAACCAATCACCAGTGCCGAGCCGCCCTTAAAAATCAATCAACACTTGGTGTTAAAAGAGTTCGAGCGCTATTGTTTTGCCTGTCATCGGGGTAACCCCGCCAAGCGCTTAAACTTCATGGCGGGGGCCGATGAGGGCCAAGTGTTAGCGTCTATTCGGCAAACACGAGACATTCGGGATGCTTTGGATTGGGCGCGTTATCAGAACACAGATAAGGCAAATAAATTAATGCCACCCGTTGATTCAGTGCAATATCAGCGCTTACAGCGTGACGGCGAAAAAGGCCAAGAAGCTTTAAAACAAATGCGCGACACAGTGCCGTCATTATTTGGGTTTTAATAAAAACACTAAAGGACTTGCCATTATGCGGGGGCTAACACCACTCATTGTTTCCGTGCTTGCCAGCAGCATAAGCTTTAGTGCATGGGCAACACCTGCAACGGCCAGGCTGTATCAGCACGAGTATGGTTATACGCCATCATGTAATGCGTGCCACAGCAGTGGCGGCGGCTCAGAGCTCAATCAATACGGTAAAGACCTAAAAGCCGCCGGCCATAATCGTCAAGCTTTCGCAAAAATTGCCACAAAAGACAGTGATGGCGACGGTGTACCAAATGCGGTAGAGGCAAAAGCTAAGTCCAACCCGGGCGATAAACAGTCAACGCCTAAAGTGCCAGGCAATTGGTTAGACCCGAATAGCCTGATTCCAAAAGAAGTGCGCGCCGAGTTTGCCACTATTCGGCAATGGATAACGCGTGATGCCGTGTTAACAGATGCAGATATTAAAGCGGCAGCGGCACTCGGCGCTGGATTATCTAAAGCGGATGAAAACACAATTTATATTCCACTGGAAAACCAACGCCCGGCCGGAACAGCGCTTATTTTCCCTGCCAAACACGGCACAAAAACTTTTTACTTACTAATGACCACGGATAGGCAATTGGTCGTGAGCAAAGTAGTCGTGCTCAATGCTGAGCAGGTGCCGGCAGCAAAAAGCCTTACCGTTTATAAGCGTTTCGAGAAAGTACCCGTTGATAAGTTGCCAGTGGCCAAAGGCAATAGTTTAGACGACGCGGTGATTCGTGCCGTGAAGCAAGCCGGTAGTTTGTTACATGTGCGGCTGAAGGGGGCTTAAAAAATGAGTCAGGAAGCATTCGATTTTTTTAGCGATGAACCGATTAGTGCCGAAGCCATTATTACCTTAGCTGAGCCTTTGCC
>CAYYWS010000072.1:0-1135 GCA_964473955.1 uncultured Paraperlucidibaca sp.
CGGCCATTAAAAATGATTTCATACAAGCCACTGACTAAGGGCATGCGAATCCCTAACTCATCTGCTTTGTGTTTAACCATCTGAATGGTGTTGATGCCTTCCGCTGTTTGCTCTAGGTCTTCGACCACATCCTCTAGAGACTGGCCTTGGCCAATGGCAAAACCCACTTGATAGTTACGGCTTAATGATGAAGAGCAAGTGGCAATAAGATCACCCACCCCAGCTAAGCCTAAGAAAGTTAATGGATTAGCACCTAAGTGCACCGCAAAGCGGCTCATTTCTGCCAGCGAGCGAGTCAACAGCATGGCACGAGTGTTTTCGCCAAGATTGTGTGCAGCCGCCATGCCTGAAGCGACTGCGTAAATATTCTTTAAAGCGCCACTAAGCTCCACACCATACACATCGGTATTAGAGAACACGCGAAAAAAAGTGCAGGACAGCACGGCATGCACGGTATCGCGCAAGACTTCGTCTGGGCTCGCAATAACCGTACCGGCAATTTGTTTGGCCATAATTTCACGCGCCAAGTTCGGCCCACTCAATACACCAATACGCTCTAGGCCAGACTCTTCACGCAGAATCTCACTCATTAAAGCAAAATTTGCACGTTCAATACCTTTGGTTGTGCTGACCAACATCTGCTCTGGGCGCAGTGCCGGCTTTGCAGCCTGCAATACACTTCGAAATGCTTTGCTCGGAATCGAAACAAAAATAATGTCTGCCTGAGCCACCACCGCTTGCAAATCATCACTAAACTGCAGTGATGGGTCCAACGGAAATCCTGGCAGGTAACGAGTATTTTCTTGCTTCTCGCGCATATCAGCGAGCTGTTGAGGATCGCGCAACCACAAGGTAGTCGCGTGACCATTTGATGCGGCTAAGTTCGCGATGACTGTACCAAAACTACCACCACCCAGCACCGCAACATTAAATGACGACATGAAAAAGTCCTTTAGACACACATGGCTAGAGCAGCCAAAGCCTGATTATACCGACGCCGCCGTACTGACCAACACTTTCTGTCGGACAAAAAAGCCGAGACTACGCTCGGCTTTTTGCTTAACCATTAAAGTTAACCTTGCAGAAGTCGCTGAACACGTCGCACGTACGCCGCAGGATCCTCTAACTGACTACC
>CAYYWS010000072.1:1235-3395 GCA_964473955.1 uncultured Paraperlucidibaca sp.
CTAATGACTGCTTTAAGCGCTCAACCAAAGCCGTGGCTTGCTGAGTTTGCTCTTCACTGACCACTGGCTCGGCATCATCAGCGCTATTAATCGCTGACAAATCCACCTCACCTTTACCAATATGCTGGAAAGACTTGCCATCAAACTCACGCAGATAACTCATCATCCACTCATCAATGCGATCAACCAGCAATAACACCTCTACGCCTTTTTTACGGAACAACTCTAAGTGCGGACTTTGGCTGGCCGTGGTGTAGTTATCTGCAGTCAAATAATAAATAGTGTTTTGGCCTTCATGCATACGCTCGACATAGTCAGCCAACGCCACAGAGGCCGACTTGTCATCCGCTGCTGTCGAGGCAAAACGCAAGAGCTTGGCAATTTTCTCCTGATTGCTGCTGTCCTCAGCTAAGCCCTCTTTCAGTACCTGACCAAACGCAGCATAAAATTTGGCATAGGCCTCTTTGTCATCGGCCAATTTTGCAATCATATCTAGCGCACGTTTTGTGAGCGCTGACTTCATTGAGTCGATCACATCGGATGACTGCAGCAGCTCACGCGATACGTTCAGCGGCAAATCATTGGAGTCAATAACACCTTTGATGAAACGCAAATACAGCGGCATAAACTGCTCAGCATCGTCCATGATAAAGACGCGCTGCACATACAATTTTAGACCACGCACACCTTCACGCTGATACAAATCAAAGGGGGCACGGCCCGGCACATAAAGCAGTGATGTGTACTCTAACTTGCCTTCGACTTTGTTATGGCTCCAGTCCAGCGGATCCTCGAAGTCGTGGGCAATATGCTTATAAAACGCTTGATACTCATCATCTTTGATTTCGGTACGTGGGCGCGACCACAAAGCTTTGGCTTGGTTAACCACCTCATAGGCCGCTTCTTCACCTTCTTTTTCTGCAGGCGCTTTAAGGTGCACTGGCAAGGCAATATGTTCAGCATATTTGTGAATAATATTTCGTACACGCCAGCTATCAGCGAACTCTCGTGATGCCTCGCGCAGATGTAACGTAATCGTAGTGCCGCGCGCTGCTTGCTCAATGGTTTCTACACTAAATTCACCTGTGCCTTCTGACTCCCAGCGCACGCCCTCTGCTGCTGTAGCACCAGCACGGCGGCTGGTTAATACGACTTTTTCGGCAACCACAAAAGCAGAGTAAAAGCCGACACCAAATTGACCAATTAACTGACTGTCTTTTTTCTCATCACCGGTCAGATTTTTCATAAACTCTGAGGTGCCAGAACGTGCAATTGTGCCAAGATTTTGAATGACTTCATCACGACTCATGCCAATGCCATTGTCGCGCAAAGTTAATGTGCCAGCGGCTTGGTCAACATCAATCCAAATACCTAATTCGGTATCATCGGCCAGCAATTCGGGCTTTGATAATGCCTCAAATCGTAATTTATCAGCCGCATCTGAAGCGTTAGAAATCAGTTCGCGTAGAAAAATTTCCGGATTGCTGTAGAGCGAATGAATCATCAAATGCAGTAATTTTGAGACTTCAGTCTGAAAGCCCATAGTTTCTTTTTGTGGGGCCAGTGATTCTTGCGTGGTCATAAGTCATCCTCATCGTCATTCAACACCAAGTAACGATATGGGTACGCCAGGTCAAAAACTCAAGCCCTGCCGTTGGTCGTTTTTTTCATGAACGCGCTGTTGCGTTCCAATCTGTTCAGCATAGACTGGGGAAACCCGCATATTGCTGTGGGACAAAATAATGAAAGAGGATAACTTCATGACAATGAAAAAATTACTCGCTGCCGCTGTGATTGCAAGCACCAGTACATTTGCCATGGCCGACCAAGATGTAGGTTGTGGTGTTGGTACCATTCTTTGGGCAGGTCAGTCAGGCCTTGTACCAAAAGTATTAGCAGCAACCACTAACGGCACTTTCGGCAACCAAACTTTCGGTATTTCTACTGGCACCCTAGGCTGCCAACAAGATGGCGTCATCACCTCTCGCGTTCGCCTGTCCATGTACACTGGCTCTAACATTGAGCGCTTGGCGCGTGACATGTCAGTGGGTCAAGGTGAAAGCCTAAATGTACTGGCCGACTTGATGGGTATTAGTGAAGAAGACCGCCCCGTATTCTTCCAGGCCACACGTGACAACTTTGGTCAAATTTTTGCACCAA
>CAYYWS010000072.1:3495-6266 GCA_964473955.1 uncultured Paraperlucidibaca sp.
CGCTGGCCAGATCAGCCCTGCCCGGCATTAAGCCAGTGGCTAAAAGATTTAGACAGCAACCAAATTACCTTAGTGTTTGCCAGCGATTACCTAAATAATCCGTCATCAATGTTTGGTCACACCTTGCTAAGACTAGACTCGCGCCAACACAGCGACGACCTACGTTTGCTGTCTTATGCCATTAATTATTCTGCACAAACCAATACCACTAACGGCCTTGAGTTTGCATGGAAGGGCCTTACTGGCGGTTACCCCGGCGCATTTTCACTTCTGCCCTATTATGAAAAGGTTAAAGAGTACAACGACTGGGAAAGCCGTGATCTGTGGGAGTACGAACTTAACTTTAGTGAAGACGAGGTCAATCGCCTGCAATTAGTGTATTGGGAGTGGCGCGAGTTCACCTCGCCTTATTATTTCTTTACCCGTAATTGCTCTTACGAGCTGCTAGGGCTGATTGAAATGGCCAAACCTGGCTTGGATTTGCAGTCACGCTTTAATTGGCATGCCATGCCTACCGATACGCTGCGTGCGGTACTAGAGCAACCCAATCTGCTTAAACGAGTCAGCTATCGTGCAGCTAGCGGCACTAAGTTAGCGGCCGCGGCAAAACGTAATAGTCGGCAGGTCAATCGGCAAGCGTTGGCATTAAGCCAAAACGGTGCGTTTACTCAAGATTTAACAGCACTTGAGCAGGCACAGGCGTTAGAGGCTGCTTATGATGATTTATACACTCGTCATGTAAGCCACAAAGCAGATGTTAACGCGCCGACAAGACTACGCCAGCTACTAACACAGCGCAGTACCCTGACGGTACCAGACCAACGTGTTGAACCGCCCGTACCTGCCATTGAACCATCACAAGGCCATGGTACCGGACGTTGGTCGGTTGGCATTGGTCACGACCATGAGACCTTTAGCACGCTGCGTTTTCGCCCGGCCTACCACGACTGGTTAGACCCCAGTGGTGGTTATCGCACCGGCGCTGGCATTAGCTTTTTAGATATTGCACTACGTGCTGGTCGCAGTGGGTTAAAAGTAGAAGAAGCCACACTCGTTGGCATTGACTCATTAGCACCAGTCAACAGCCTACACATGCCCACCTCATGGTCCGTACGCTTAGGCGTTGATCGAGCCCTTACCGACGCTGATGACAACAAACGCCACAGCATGACTGTGTTAGAAGGTGGGGCTGGTTTAGCCACTTGGGTGTCAAATGCGTTGTGTTATGGCCAAAATCATGGCGACATTCGTGCCAGTAAAAGCTTGCTTAAAGGTTATGAGTTTGGCGTTGGTGCACGCTTGGGCTGTATCGGCCAGTTAGGTCAGCACCTGCCTGAAACATGGCGCTGGAGCTTAGAGACGAGGCCTATGTATCGCTTGCCCGCCAATAATTGGAGCCATGAATTACGCTTGGGGCTACAGCGCAATCTCAATACCGAAAATGCAATCCGCATAGAAGGTCGTCAATATTGGCGAGAAAATAGCCAAGCTGTGCTGAGCATGAGTTGGCTGCACTATTTTTAATCCAAATCCTTGAGCGGTTTTAGATTAAGCACAGATCGGCTACCATTAGTCACCGGCACCGTTGCCATTTATTAGAAGGTTATAAACATGCAGATTGCTCAAGACAGCGTTGCGCTGATCGATTACACCCTGACCAACGACAATGGCGACGTTATCGATAGCTCCGCTGGTGGTGAACCATTGGCTTATCTTCATGGTCATCACAATATTATTCCTGGCTTAGAAAAAGCATTGCTGGGCAAAGCCGTTGGCGACAGCCTGAAAGTCAGCATTGAGCCTGCCGAAGGTTATGGCGAATTTAACCCAGAATTGATGGAAGTTGTTCCCCGCCATTTGTTTGCTGGTGTTGACGATATCCAAGCTGGCATGCAGTTCCAAGCGCAAACTGCGCAAGGTATGCAGGTTATTACGGTAGCCGCTGTTGAAGGCGACAATATCACTGTTAATGGCAACCACCCATTGGCTGGCCAAACATTACACTTTGATGTGACCGTGAAAGAAGTTCGTGTCGCCTCAGAAGAAGAGTTGGCTCATGGCCACGTGCATGGCATTGGTGGACATCACCACTAAGCTTTTGCTACATAAAAAAAACCGGCTTAAACGCCGGTTTTTTTGTATGGGCAGGCCGCCAATGCTGCCGCTTGGTAACGCTCTACACCGATACGCTCTCGCTGTAAAAAGTCAGCAACAGCCTGCTGTAATCCCGGATGCTGAAAACGATGCCATGAGTTGGTCAGCACCGGCTCAAAACCACGAATCAGCTTATGCTCACCTTGCGCACCTGGATCAAAGCAACTTAAGCCCTGCGAAATTGCATATTCAATACCACGATAAAAACAAACCTCAAAGTGCAATAACGGCACATCTTCTAGCGCGCCCCAATAACGACCATACAAAGTGTTATCCGCAACAATAAACAATGCCATTGCCATGACACGCTGCTGTCGTCTCACCAATAAAACACGAACAAACTGCCCCATCTGCTGGCATAACAAGTTAAAGAATTCAGGCGTTAAATACGGCAGCTGCCCACGAACGGCATAGGTATTGTTATAGCAATCATATACTTGGCTTATTAGCTCTGGGCTTAACTGATCTCCAGCACACCATTCAAAAGTCAAATCTAACAAGGCCACTTTGCGCCGCTCTTGCCAAATTTTCTTGCGTCTATCCGATGTTAATAACGCAAGAAAATCATCAAAGTTTTGGTAGTTTTGATTACGCCAATGAAACTGACAATCGTGTCG
>CAYYWS010000072.1:6366-9084 GCA_964473955.1 uncultured Paraperlucidibaca sp.
AATCATCAAAGTTTTGGTAGTTTTGATTACGCCAATGAAACTGACAATCGTGTCGCAAAAGCCACGATGGGTGTTGAGACAAATAGGTGTTGGTATTGGAGTCGGTGAAATTAATATGCCAGCTCGATAAGCCAGCCAATTTTGGCAGATTAACTAATTGCTCTAGTAATAACGCGATAGCCTCCGGCCGACCAAACACCCGCGGCCCAGTAATTGGGCTAAAAGGCACCGCTGATAACCATTTTGGATAATACGCAATGCCTGCTTGATAAGCACCTTCTGCCCACGCTTGATCAAACACATACTCGCCACGAGAGTGCTGCTTTAGCCAGCCCGGCATAGCAGCCAACAGTGCGTTGTTTTCATCAAGCACCACAATATGTGCAGGCGCCCAGCCAGTACCAACTCCCACACAGCCAGTGCGCTCCAAGCCGTATAAAAATGCATGACTCAAAAAGGGTTGCTGCAGTGTTAACAAACCATCCCATTGCTCAGGCTTGATGTCTGCCAAGCTGTGGACGACTGATACCTTCATTGTTGAGCCAAAACGCGCTGGTAAAACTCATCAACTGCACCAACAACTTCATCGGTATGGGTGTGATGCGGCGCATGTCCGGCATTATCCAAGAGCAGAGTTTCGATCGAGGGCACAATTTTCAGCAAACGGCGACCATGGTTCCAGTAAGGCACCAGTTCGTCTCGTTCACCATGAATAATCAATAAAGGCTTATTGATGCGGTCGTAATGCACACTCAGTAACTGCATGTATTCATTACTATTATTCATATCACGCACATTGTGCTGATAACTACGTGGCCGTAGTGCCAAGGCAACTGCCGCTTTTTCAACTTGTTGTTCCGGCACTGGGTCGGGCGAAAACACATCATTTAAGCCCGAATACAGCATAAACTGCCCGAGTGGATACACCAGCGTCCACGCAAAAAGTGGCCCAATAAGCGGCACATCACCAATACGATAAGTCCAATTAAGTGGACCAGCCCAATGCCCTGCAACACCTGACAAAGAAACGCCTGCACTGATTTGCTCGTCATAGTGCACTAGCGCTGCCGCCACTACACTGCCCGCCCATGAGTGGCCAATCACCAAGGGTTTCACCAACCCAAGCTGGTTTGCCGCTTTCAACATCAGTTCAATTTGACGACCGGGATCCATCCACTCATTGCTGGGCCGGGAGCTATGGCCAAAGCCAGGCCGGTCAAAGGCAATAACCTGATATTTACTGGCTAAACGCGGCAATAAACTAGAGGTAAACTCATTGAGGTTTGAGCTAGCACCATGCACCAACATCACCGCAGGTCCTTCGCCCGCCTGCACATAATGCAAGCGCACACCATCTACCGTAATAAACTGGCCAACCGGTGGATATTGCTGGTTGATACGCCATTGGCCATACACAGTCCACACAACCAATATCAGGACCAATGTTACTAAGGTTGAAATAATCATTTGAGTTACATTCATAGCGCTAATGTCGCTGATTGTGTTCTAAAAACAAGGCCACAAAGTGAATTTCTGCTAAAAAAAAGCCCGCTAACTATGCGGGCTTTTTTTCAAGTGCTTGGCTTATTTCCAGCCAGTCAGCTCAGCAATACCAGCACCCAACATCGCTGGGTTAGATACTGTTTTTACACCCGCAGCTTCAAGTGCGGCAAACTTCTCATCCGCTGTTCCTTTACCACCAGAAATGATGGCGCCAGCATGGCCCATGCGCTTACCAGCAGGCGCAGTTACACCGGCGATATAGGAAACCACTGGCTTAGTGACATTGGCTTTAATGAACTCAGCAGCTTCTTCTTCTGCTGAACCACCAATTTCACCGACCATAATAATGGCTTCGGTTTGTGGGTCGTTCTGGAACAATTCCAGCGCATCAATAAAGGTCATGCCAGGAATTGGGTCACCACCAATACCGATACAGGTTGACTGGCCAAAGCCCAAATCTGTGGTTTGCTTAACCGCTTCATAGGTCAATGTGCCTGAGCGCGACACAATACCGACTTTACCCGGCAAGTGAATGTGGCCGGGCATAATGCCAATTTTGCATTCGCCCGGTGTGATGATGCCAGGGCAATTAGGGCCGATCAGACGCACACCACCTTTACGCAAAATGTATTCTTTAACAAACAGCATATCGATAGCCGGTACGCCTTCAGTGATACAGACTACCAGTTCGATGCCGGCATCCACTGCTTCCAAAATAGAGTCTTTGGCAAAAGCAGCAGGCACATAAATAACAGAAGCGTTGGCGCCAGTTTTTTCAACGGCTTCACGTACTGTGTCAAATACTGGCAGACCTAGGTGTGTGGTGCCGCCTTTACCCGGCGTAACACCGCCAACCATATTAGTGCCATAAGCAATCGCTTGTTCGGTATGCATTGAGCCTTGCGAACCGGTGATGCCTTGGCAAATCACTTTGGTAGATTTATTAATCAAGACACTCATGTTCAGACTCCTACAGCTTTAACAACCAGCTCACCGGCTTCGTTTAACGAGGCGGCTGGCGTGATATTCAGTCCACTTTCACGCAGTTTTTGCGCACCTAACTCGGCATTATTGCCCTCTAAGCGGACAACAACTGGTACTTTCACGCCGACATCCTGAACAGCACCGATAATGCCTTCAGCAATCATGTCGCAACGCACGATGCCACCAAAAATATTAACCAAAACAGCCTTCACCGAGGTGTCAGACAAAATA
>CAYYWS010000073.1:0-9034 GCA_964473955.1 uncultured Paraperlucidibaca sp.
ATATTATTGGTTTAGGTTTGCCAGAAGCGATGCGGATTTTATTTCCGCAAGTGACAGATTCTGATCGTGACGCCCTGCGTGAGCGTTATGCCCATCATTTTGTCGGTGCCGTGGCACAAGAAGTGACACCTTATCAGGGTATTGCCGGCTTGTTAGCTGACTTGCATGATTCGCCAACAACTTTGGCGGTTGCAACTGGTAAGTCCCGTCGTGGCTTGGATCGGGTGCTGAACAAAACTGGTTGGAGCGATTATTTTGCGGCCACTCGCTGTGCTGATGAGACGGCCTCTAAACCGAATCCGAAAATGCTGCACGAGTTGCTAAACGAGTTAAAAGTGCCCGTTGAAAGGGCACTAATGGTGGGTGATACCACCTATGATTTAGCGATGGCAGAAGCGATTGGCATGGCATCGGTGGGTGTGACCTATGGTGTGCACAGTCCAGAGCGTTTGTTGCAGCATCGTCCTAGAGCCTTGTGTGCAGATGCGTTATCGTTACGCGAATTTTTAGTGGCGCATGCGGCCATTGCATGAGTTTAAAGGAGTGATCCATGAGTGACTGGGGCAGTAGTAAGCCAAGTGGTCCTAAAGATTGGACCGTGGTTGAGCGTTTTTTATTGACCGAGCTTGAGGATCGCCGTCGTGCCAGCCGTTGGCGCTTTTTTAGACGAGCTGTGATGTTGCTGATATTTGCCATGGTGGTTGCCAATGTTTTATTTGGCAAAGTGATGTCGTCAAAGTCCTTGGTTCCGCATATTGCTGTGATTAAGGTTGACGGCATGATTGCTGCGGGTTCACCGACTAATGCCGATAGTGTTAGCCAAGCGTTGCAGGCCGCTTTCGAGGCGAAAGAAGCGAAAGCTGTGGTGTTACAGATCAATAGTCCCGGCGGCAGTCCTGTGCAGTCAGATCTGATTTTCCGCGAATTACAACGTTTGCGTGCCACCACACCAGACAAGCCGGTTTATGCCGTCATTGGAGATGTAGGTGCCTCAGGTGCATATTATATCGCCGTTGGTGCCGATAAGATTTTTGTGAATCCTGCCAGTCTAGTTGGCTCTATTGGTGTGGTGATGCCTAACTACGGCGTACCTGACTTAATTAAAAAACTAGGCATTGAAGACCGTACCCTAATAGCGGGTGAAAATAAAAATCTGCTCAGTCCCACCGCGCCTGTGAATGCGGCCGAGCGTGAGCATGTGCAATCTATCTTGGATGCAGTCCATCGTCAGTTCATTCAAGCGGTTAAAACTGGAAGGGGCGAGCGACTCGTCGATCATCCTAAGGTGTTTTCTGGCTATTTTTGGGATGGTGAAGAGTCTATTCGTCTGGGTTTAGCTGATGGTGTGGGGTCTCTGCGGTCGTTGGCCCGTGATGAGATCAAGTTAGATGAGTTTGTTGACTACACTATTTCGCCGGATCCCTTTGAAAAGCTGTTCCGTGGCTTGGGTGTTAGCTTAAGCTCTGGCCTGCGTCAGGGCTTGGGTTTAAGCGGTATGAATGAAGGTTTGCGATAGCGATTTTCCTTTTGACAGAGTGCAGTTGACTACGTATCATCGCGCCCTTATGTCAGAGACCGTTATTCCTTCGCAGATTGAGCCCGATAAGTGGGCAGATCGAGCGGCCATTGTAGAAACCGAGCTGCCGCTAAAGCAGTTTGCCCGGCTATTAGATGGCGCCCACAGTGATGTCGGCACAGTAGCGGTCAATTTGAAGTTTTCGCGTGATGCGCGTCGGTTCGCACGCATGCAAGGCACGTTAACCACTCAGGTTTCGTTAACGTGTCAGCGTTGCTTAGACCCGGTAGACGTAGCAGTTGTTGCGGAAGTTGATGTGTATTTGTTGGCGCGTGAGCAAGATTGTGAACGCCTCGATGAAGAAGAAGATTTTGTGGTCTACGGCGAAGGCCGTTGTTTTGTCCACGACGTAATTGAAGATGAACTGATTTTGGCCTTGCCACTCGTTCCTCGTCACGATGTTTGCGCTCCGCACATTATGGCGGCGCTGGCTGAAAAGCCGGAAGAAGACGTTGTGGTTGTAAAACGTGAAAACCCATTCGATGTGTTGGCTGACCTAAAAAAACAGCTGCACTGATTTACTGAAACTGGTGATCATCGTGAGGATGACCGCCCAACACAACTGCCGGAGTAAACCATGGCCGTTCAACAAAACCGCAAAAGCCGCGCCCGCCGTGACATGCGTCGTTCACACGATGCGCTGACTGGCCCGACCTTGAGCGTTGATCAAACTACCGGTGAATTGCACCGTCGTCACCACGTAACTAAAGATGGCTTCTATCGTGGCCATCAGCTGTTTGGTGTAAAAGACGAAGCATAATTTCGCACATGCAAGTTACTCTTGCAGTGGATGTTATGGGGGGTGACCACGGACCAGTGGTTACCGTCCCTGCCGTCCTAAGCGTTCTTGCGGAAAAGCCCAATCTTCAATGCTTGTTGATTGGCGACGAGGCAGCGGTTAATCCGCTGCTTTCTTCTTTGTCGCCTGCTACAAAGTCCCGCATAACAGTTGTGCACACCAGTGAGTTTGTCACCATGGATGACAAAGTTGCGGTGGCGTTGCGTAACAAAAAGCAATCTTCAATGCGTTTGGCCGTTAATGCTGTGCATGATGGTCGGGTCGATGCCTGTGTGTCCGCCGGTAATACCGGGGCGCTGATGGCGATTAGTCGTTTTGTCTTAAAAACTCATCCTGGCATTGAGCGACCCGCGATTATGACGGCGTTGCCAACACAGACCGGTCATGTCCATATGCTGGATTTGGGCGCAAATGTTGATTCTGAGCCTGAGCACTTGTTGCAGTTCGCACAAATGGGTTCGCTAGTGGCGGAAGCATTGGACGGCCATGCGTTTCCGCGCGTGGGTTTGCTCAATATTGGTGAAGAAGAAATCAAAGGCAACGACCTCATTAAGCAAACACACGAATTACTGACCCGCTCATCACTGAACTATATTGGTTATGTAGAAGGTGACGGGGTCTTTCGTGGTGAGGCTGAGGTGGTGGTTTGTGATGGCTTTGTTGGCAATATTGCCTTGAAGTCATCAGAAGGCGTGGCGCGCATGATCGCTGCTATGATCAAAACACAAATTAATCGCAACTGGTTTACCAAGCTAGTGGGCGCTTTGGCGTGGCCGATTTGGCAAGGGTTGCGTCGTGAAATGGATCCTGGCCGATATAACGGCGCCAGTTTGGTTGGTTTGCGTGGCATCGTGGTCAAAAGTCACGGTAGCGCCGATGTGGAATCTTTTGCCAATGCCTTGCGTGTAGCCATCCTCGAAGTCGAAAAAGATGTGCCAGGCGTCATTGCTGACCGTTTATCGGTTTCTTCCCCTGCAATTGCTGAATCCTTGAGCTAACAAAGCTCGTCGTTACCTCCCTTTTTAGGCTAACCTTCGTGTCGTTCATTTTGGTGATGAGGACAAACGATGGTTGCATTGGCGTGGGTTTTCCCGGGGCAAGGCTCGCAAGCCTTAGGTATGTGCAGTGATTTAGCCGCAAGCTTTTCCTTAGTTCGCACCACTTTTGCCGAGGCCTCAGAGGCTTTGGGTAAGGATTTATGGCAGTTGGCGCAAGCAGGCCCAGAAGCCGACTTAAATGCTACTGAGAATACTCAGCCTGCTTTATTAACAGCCGGCATTGCGGCATGGCGGGTTTGGTTGGCCGAGGGCGGTGCCACGCCGAGTTATTTAGCCGGACACTCCTTAGGTGAATACACGGCACTAGTGGCTTCGGGTGTGTTGTCATTGGGTGATGCAGTGCGTTTAGTAGCTGAGCGTGGCCGCCTCATGCAAGCTGCTGTCCCTGCTGGCCAAGGAGGCATGGCGGCCATTTTAGGGTTGGCAGATGCTGATGTTATAGCGGCTTGTGAGCAAGCAGCTGAAGCTGAAGTGGTTTCTGCTGTTAACTTTAATTCGCCTGGGCAGGTGGTTATTGCTGGTAATAAAGCCGCAGTAGAGCGAGCCATGGCCTTATGTAAGGCGGCAGGCGCAAAACGCGCATTGCCATTGCCTGTTAGTGCGCCATCGCATTGTGCTTTGATGCTGCCAGCGGCACAGTCGTTAGCTCAGCGTTTAGAGCAAGTTCAATTTAATCAAGCTGTCATCCCGGTTGTGCAGAATGTCGCCGCTCGTGTAGAAACGGATGCAGCGGCGATTCGTGATGCGCTAGTTCGTCAGCTTTATAGTCCGGTGTTGTGGGTGCAGTGTGTGCAGGCTTTGTCCAGCTTTGGCGTGGCTCGCATCATTGAAAGTGGGCCGGGTAAAGTGCTGACAGGTTTAGATAAGCGCATTGTGAGCGATGTTGAGCATGTCTCGGTCGATAGCGCCGAAAGTATGAAGCAGGCGTTGGCTCAAGTTTGATAGGCTATGGTTTTAAGGAGTTAAGGCATGAGCATTGAAGGCAAAGTCGCCTTAGTTACTGGTGCAACTCGCGGCATTGGTCGTGCAATCGCGCTTAAACTAGGCGCAATGGGTGCCGTTGTTGTTGGTACGGCAACCTCGCAGGCTGGTGCAGATAGTATTACTACAGCACTTGCCGAGGCAGGCATTACGGGTGCTGGCATGGTGTTAAATGTTAGTCAGCCAGACACCATTGATGCGGTTATGGCGGCGATCACAGAGCGCTTTGGTCCTGCATTGATTGTCGTCAATAATGCCGGCATCACCCGCGATAATCTGATGTTACGCATGAAAGAAGAAGAGTGGGATGATGTCATTAGCACCAACCTCACCTCGATTTTCCGAGTTAGTAAAGCTGCCTTACGTGGCATGACTAAGGCCCGATGGGGTCGCATTATCAATATTAGTTCGGTGGTTGGTACCATGGGGAATCCCGGACAGGCTAACTACGCAGCTGCTAAAGCAGGCCTAGAGGGTTTTGGTCGAGCCTTGGCAGCGGAAGTGGCATCACGCAATATCACGGTGAATGCGGTAGCGCCCGGTTTTATTGAAACTGATATGACTCATGCATTACCTGAGGCACAGCGTGAGCGCTTGTTAACAGCGGTGCCAGCAGGACGTTTGGGTCAGCCTGAAGATATTGCAGCGGCAGTGGCATTTTTAGCTTCAACTGAGGCTTCATATGTCACCGGTACAACGCTGCATGTGAATGGTGGAATGTATATGGCGTAATGCGTCGCATTACGCTGAAATGTGTTGTAATAACTACTTACGGTTTCATGGCAGGTGCAACTTGCCACCTGACGGTCGCTTCAATACACTTGCTGCGACTTGTCGGCGGAACCGACAGCAAAGGAGAGAAACGTGAGCACTATCGAAGAACGCGTCAAAAAAATCGTCGCTGAACAACTAGGCGTTAAATCAGAAGAAGTCACTAACGAAGCCTCGTTTGTCGACGACCTCGGCGCTGATTCCTTGGACACAGTGGAATTAGTGATGGCGCTGGAAGAAGAGTTTGAAACTGAGATTCCGGATGAAGAAGCCGAGAAAATCAGTACCGTGCAAACGGCTATCGATTACATCACGGCACACAGCAAGCAGTAATTTGCTGTTGCCAATAAAAGCCGCAGCGCCTTCGGTGACTGCGGCTTTTTTTTGATTTCAAGAACTGAGGAGAGCATATGTCGCGTCGTCGCGTAGTCGTTACAGGCATGGGGATGTTGACCTGCCTTGGTAATTCGGTTGCAGAAACGTGGGCAGGTGTGCAGGCCGGTAAAACCAATATTCAAGCAATTGAGCACTTTGACTGCAGTCAGTTTTCGACGCGTTTTGCCGGTATGTTGACGGGCTTTGAGGTTGAAGCCTATATGCCTGCTAAAGAAGCGCGACGTGTTGATTATTTTATTCAGTATGCCTTGGCTGCGGGGCAGCAAGCCCTGCAGGATTCAGGACTAGAGGTTACCGAGGCAAATGCCGAGCGCATTGGCGTGGCGGTAGGCTCCGGCATTGGTGGCCTGACCACAATTGAAGCTGGCCACTTAGCAATGGTTGATGGCGGCCCACGTAAACTATCCCCGTTTTTTGTGCCGGGCTCAGTTATTAATATGGCGGCGGGCAGTTTGGCTATTCGTCATGGCCTGAAAGGCCCTAATCTAGCAATGACTACGGCCTGTACAACCGCTACCCATTCGATTGGTATTGCCGCTCGCTTAATTGCCTATGGTGATGCCGATGTCATGCTAGCTGGTGGTAGTGAAAAAGCATCAACACCGTTGGGTTTAGGTGGTTTTGGCTCTGCCCGTGCCTTATCAACCCGAAATGATGACCCGATGCATGCGAGCCGTCCATTTGACCGTGACCGTGATGGTTTTGTATTGGGTGATGGTGCGGGTGTCATTGTGTTGGAAGAGTACGAGCATGCGCGTGCCCGTGGTGCCACCATTTATGCTGAATTAGCTGGCTTTGGTATGAGTGATGATGCTTTTCACATTACCTCGCCGTCAGAACAGGGGCAGGGCGCTGCATTAGCAATGCGCAATGCTTTACGTGATGCCGAGCTTAGCCCTGAGCAGGTGCAGTACGTCAATGCTCATGGCACCTCAACACCGGCAGGTGATGTTGCGGAAACACGGGCGATTCATTCGGTGTTTGGTGCTGCAGCTCGCTCCTTGGCCGTTAGCTCCACTAAGTCGATGACCGGGCATCTGTTGGGTGCTGGTGGTGGCATTGAGGCGATTTTTAGCATTTTGGCCATTCGCGATAGCGTTGCGCCTCCCACGATTAACTTAGAAAACCAGGACCCCGAGTGTGACTTAGATTACGTTCCGAATACAGCAAGGGATATGGCCATTACAGTAGCGATGACGAATTCATTTGGTTTTGGCGGCACGAATGGCACGCTGGTCTTTAAGGCCATGGCATGACGCTAGTTAACATTTGGTGTGGTGACCAAGCTGTTGAGGCTGTATCGCCACTAGATCGTGGCTTGGCCTATGGCGATGGTGTGTTTGAAACCATCCGCCTTATTAATCGTCAACCGGTGTTAATGGATTATCACTGGGCGCGTTTATCGGCCGGCTGCGCTCAGCTGGGTTTGCTTGATTTACCTTTTTGGCGTCAAGCCTTTACCGCTTTTTTGGCAGAGCTGCCAGCTGATAAACATAATGGTGTGGTGCGTTTGCAAGTCACACGGGGTGTGTCGCAGCGTGGTTATTTGCCAGACCCCAATGCTTTGCCGACATTTATCCTGAGCTGGCATGGTGCCGCGGAGTACCCCGGTCAGTGGTTTACGGATGGCATTGAAATTACACAGCTCAGCACCCCACTAGCACAGCAACCGCGCTTGGCAGGCATTAAGCATTTAAACCGTCTAGAGCAAGTATTGCTGCGTCAGGATTTAGCGGCTTTGCCGCACTGCCAAGAGGGCTTGGTCTGTGATGTTGAGGGCTTTGTTGTTGAGGGTGTTTTTAGCAATGTGTTTGCTGTGATCAATGGTCAGTTATGCACTCCCAGCTTAGGTAACTGCGGCGTCAGAGGGGTGTTGCGTGATGCCTTACTTGATGAGCTGATGCAGCAAAACCTGCCGGTTAACATCCGCCATATTGCAGCAACAGAAATGGCAAAAGCGGATGAGATTTTTTTCTGCAACAGCGTGTATGGCATCTGGCCTGTGGCGCGTTGGGGCGATAAAACTTGGCAAGTAGGGCCGCTAACCCGACAATGTCAGTCCATTGTGTCATCTTGGTTTGCAATTCATGGCTAAAAAAACACGGTCGAGCTACCTGCGCCGCGCATTTTATGTACTGTCTTTTTTGATCTTGGTGCTGGCCTATCGCACCCTAGTGCAGTCATTAGCGTTACCGGTGGAGGGCTTGCGCTTTAAGGTTGAGCGCGGCAGTAATTGGCATCAAGTCGCTGATCGTTTGGCAGAAAAAGATCTGATTACGCACCCCATCACATTACGTGCTTGGTTATGGCTGCGTCCGCAAGAAGCGATATTAAGACCGGGAACTTTCACGCTAAAGCCGCCGATGACACTAGAGCAGCTGGTGGTGCGCTTGGCCGGTGTGCCCGATGGCAATCCACCGTTACGTATTATTGAGGGTCAGCGTTTTAGTGATTTGCGCCGACAGCTGGCTGAGCGCGAGGACATCGTGCAAACCATTACGGATATGGATGACGCCGCGATTATGCGGGCGATTGGCGCCAGTGAATCACATCCGGAAGGATGGTTTGCGCCCGATACTTATGATATTGCCGAGGGTGAGCGCGATATTGCGGTGTTGCGCCGTTTGTATCTTCGCCAAAAAAATATATTGGCTACCGAATGGGCACAGCGGGCCGCTGATTTACCCTACAAAACGCCTTATGAAGCGTTAATTATGGCCTCCATTATTGAGAAAGAAACCGGTATTGCGGATGAACGGCACCGAGTGTCGGGTGTATTTGTGCGCCGCCTAAATATTGGTATGCGTTTGCAAACAGACCCTACAGTGATTTATGGCGTCAGTGATTCGTTTCAAGGCCGTATTTTGCGTTCTCATTTACGTGACGATAACCCCTACAATACCTATCGTATTCATGGGTTGCCACCCACACCGATTGCGTTGCCGGGACGTGCGTCAATTCATGCAGCCTTGCATCCTGCTGATGGTGATGAACTGTTTTTTGTCGCCAATGACAAGGGTGAGCATATTTTTTCCGCCACTTATGAAGAGCATAAGAAAGCGGTTCAGCGTTATCAGCGTTAATTTTACTGAGTTGATTTATGAGCCATTTAACGCAGCGCTTCATTAGCTTAGAGGGCGGTGAAGGCGTTGGTAAAAGCACAAACCTAGCCTTTGTTGCTGAATGCCTAAGGGCAACGGGTGAGCCAGTGGTGGTGACCCGCGAGCCGGGCGGCACACCTTTAGCAGAAGAACTGCGCCAGCTGTTATTGACGCCTAGGCAAGAGCCGGTTGCCGTGATGACTGAGCTTTTAATGTTGTTTGCCGCCCGTGCTCAACATTGGCAGCAAGTTATACAACCTGCCTTGGCCAGTGGCGCGTGGGTTTTGACCGATCGTTTTGTGGATGCGACCTATGCTTATCAAGTTAGTGCTCGTGGCATGTCGGCCGATAT
>CAYYWS010000074.1:0-5070 GCA_964473955.1 uncultured Paraperlucidibaca sp.
TTGAGTCGAATTTCGCGCTGAACTATTGGGCTTGATTGAGCCCCTAATGAGGAAAAAAGAATGTCTAAAGGTCTCTTATTACAAGACCCGTTTTTGAATGCGTTACGTAAAGAACGTATTCCGGTGTCTATTTTTTTGGTGAATGGCATTAAGTTGCAAGGCCAAATTGAATCGTTTGATCAATATGTGGTGCTGTTAAAAAACACCGTTAGTCAAATGGTCTATAAGCATGCTATTTCAACGGTTGTGCCGGCCCGCAATCCACGTACGTTGCTGCCAGGTTGCACTGCTCCTGTAGGTACTGCGTTGCCAGAGTCTTCATTGGAAGACTTGGATGAAGACGAAGATGATACCCAACCAAATTTTAATTAATGGTTGATGTCCTGCTAACGCCGCTGTCAGAGCGGCGTTTGTTTTTAGGCGCGATTAGTTGATGCATTAAGAGGATGCTGCGTGGAGTATTTTGAGCGTCATGGTGGCGGCGAAAATGCCCTTTTAGTGCATTTGGCCTTGCGTGTTCATGGTCATGATGAAGACCTTGAGGAGTTTCGACTGCTGGCAGCCTCGGCGAGCGTAACCGTATTAGATGTCATAACGGGCTCACGTGATCGGCCGGATGCAAAGCTTTACGCGGGTACTGGTAAGGTTGCTGAAATTGCCGCCGCGGTTGAGGCCTTGGGCGCTGATGTTGTGCTGTTTAATCATGCATTAACGCCTGCTCAAGAACGTAACCTAGAGCGCGAACTTAAGTGCCGTGTATTAGACCGTACCGGTTTGATTCTAGATATTTTTGCTCAGCGCGCCCGAACCCACGAAGGCAAGTTGCAAGTAGAGCTGGCTCAGCTCGATCATTTATCGTCTCGCTTAGTGCGTGGCTGGACTCACTTGGAGCGGCAAAAAGGCGGTATTGGTCTGCGTGGTCCAGGTGAAACGCAGTTGGAAACTGACCGTCGCTTATTAAGAATTCGTATTGAATATTTAAAATCTCGTTTGGATAAAGTCCGCGCTACGCGTGCACAAGGGCGTGCCGCACGACAAAAAGCAGGCATTCCAACGGTATCATTGGTGGGTTATACCAATGCGGGAAAATCAACGCTATTCAATCGCTTAGCTGGCTGTGATGTGTATGCAGCAGATCAGTTATTTGCCACTCTAGACCCCACTCTGCGCCGTATTAATATGGGCGCTATTGGCGAGGTGGTGCTGGCAGATACTGTCGGTTTTGTTCGCCACTTGCCGCATCAGTTGGTTGATGCTTTTCGCGCTACTCTTGAAGAAACAGTGCAGGCTGACTTGTTATTGCATGTAGTTGATTGCGCCAGTGACGATCGCGACCTGCATATTGCTTCGGTGCAAGAAGTGTTGAGTGAAGTGGGAGCAGAGGCGCCTGTTTTGATGGTGTATAACAAAATCGATGCACTGGCTGAGCCAGAGGTGCGCATTGATCGGAATGATGAAGGAAATCCGGTGGCGGTTTGGTTGTCGGCTCGTGATAACATTGGACTTGATGCTTTGGTTGAGGCGGTACAGTCCGTCTTAGCGAAGCCATGGGAAGATCTCTGGTTAGAATTGCCGGTAACACTGGCCAGATTACGTTCGCGCCTATACAGTCTTGGGGTTGTGCAGGCAGAGGAAGTGGCAGCCGACGGTGGCTGTCGATTGCATGTCAGAATTCAGGCGCCAGACTTGGCGCAATGGTTGGCACGCGAAGGTGTTGCGCGTGCTGATGTACTGGTCGATCGCGACCACGCATAGTGATTGAGGAGTAACAGATGGCTTGGAATCAACCCGGCGGCCAACCGCCCGGCGGCAAAGACCCTTGGGGGCGAGGTGGCGGTAGTCAAAACCGTGGCGGCTCAGGTGCTAATGAGTGGCTAGAAAAGCTGCAAGGCATGTTTGGTGGTGGCAATCCGCAAGGTGAAAAGCAGATTGCTAAATATGTCGTGATTGGAGCAGTTGTGTTGTGGTCGTTATTCGGTTTCTACCGAGTAGAACAAGCTGAGCAGGCAGTCACTTTCCGTTTTGGCCAATTTACCGGCATTAAAACCGCTGGCTTGCATTGGCACCCGCCCATTATTGATTCTTATCGTAAGGTTAACGTCGAGCGTACCCAACAAATGCCGTTGGATTCGACCATGATTACCAAAGATGAGAATTTGGTCGATGTTTCCTTGCAAGTTCAGTATCGAATTGCAGATCCTAAGTTGTACACATTGGCAGTAGTCAATCCTGAGTCGACACTGGCTCATGCCGCTGAGTCTGCTTTGCGTCATGTTGTGGGTAGCTCACGCATGACCATGATTTTGAATGAAGGCCGTGCTGCTATCGCACAAGACATTCAGCCACGTTTACAGTCCTATTTGGATGCCTATAAAGCCGGCATCAGCATCCGTAATGTTAACATCTTGGAGGCGTTACCACCTAAGGATGTTAAAGCGGCATTTGACGATGTGATCCGCGCTAAGGAAGACATGGAGCGCCTGAAAAACCAAGCGGAAACCTATGCTAACGGTATTGTGCCAGAAGCGCGTGGTATGGCGGCTCGCTTAACGGCTGACGCCAATGCATTTAAGCAAGAGGTTGTTGATCGTGCCCTTGGTGATGCATCACGTTTTGACGCCATCATGTCTGAATACCGTGCCAACCCACGCATTGTTAGAACGCGTATGTATCTAGAAACAATGGAGTCGGTATTAGGGAAAGCTAACAAGATTCTGGTTGAGCCAAACGGCGCGGCGCCATTATTGTATTTGCCAATGGATAAGCTTGGGCAAGGTCAGGCCGGTGCCGCAGCACCGACTGTGGTTGATCCGCTCGCTGCATTAAATAAAGTGCCTGCTGCATCTACTGGTTCTAGCAGAGAAAGCGCTCGTCCAGCGCGTAACATGCAGGAGGTCCGCTAATGTCACGCTCAACTATTGCTCTTTATATTGTGGCGGCCCTGCTGTTTATTGCGAACAGCACAATTTATACCGTGCATGAAACTGAACGTGCGGTCTTGCTGCGCTTTGGTGAAGTGGTAAATGCTGATCTTAAGCCCGGCATTCATGCCAAGGTACCGTTTGTAAACGAAGTGCGTCGCTTTGAGGCCAGAACACATGTCAGTGACTCTGACCGCACCGAGTTCTTAACCAAGGAAAGTAAGTTCTTGGTTATTGATGCCTATGTGATGTGGCGTGTTAACGATGTGAAGCGTTACTTCACCGCTACCGGTGGTGAAACACGTGAAGCTGAAGCACGTTTGTTGCCATTGGTTCGTGACGGTTTAAAAAACCGCGTTTCTGAGCGCACCGTGAATGAAGTGGTCGCTGGTCAACGTGAACAAATGATGCAGGATTTGACCAAGGCCGTGAATATTGTGGCGGCGCGTGAATTTGGCATTCAAGTGGTCGATGTCCGTGTTAAGCGTGTTGACTTCCCAGCCTCAACGGTTGAATCCATTTATAACCGTATGCGCACCGAGCGTGAGCGTGAAGCGCGTGAATGGCGATCACAGGGTACTGAGATGTCAGATCGCATTAAGTCTGAAGCCGATCGTCAACAACGGGTCATCTTGGCAGAAGCCTACCGTGAAGCCGAGATCCTCCGTGGTGAGGGTGAAGCAGAAGCAGCGGGTATTGCTCGTAGGGCCTTTGGTAAAGATCCGGAGTTCTACAACTTCTATCGTTCTCTGCAAGCGTATCGTCACGCCTTTGATAAATCGGGTGATGTCATGGTCTTGAAGGGCGATAGCGAGTTCCTTCGTTATATGCAAAAGCCGAATACTCGTTGATACGGTTTATTTTACTGCTGTTAGGTTTTCAACTCGCGGGAGAGCTTATCTCTCGCGGGTTTTCGCTTTTGGTGCCCGGTAATGTGATTGGCATGGCACTACTCTTTGTTGCGCTTATTTTGCGTGGCCGTGTGTCGCCAGATATCGATAGTCGGGTGCGTCGCTTTCTAAAACCTTTGCCGCTGTATTTTGTTCCTGCCTCAGTCGGTGTGGTGACATTTTTTCCATTATTGGCCGCTGAAGGCGTCGGCATTGTCTTAACCATGGTGTTGTCGACTGCAGTCACGATGTGGGTGGTCGCTGTTTTACTCGACAAATGGCTGCACAAGCGAGTCTGACATGCGTGAACTGCTCGCCTCACCCTTGTTATGGCTGTTTTTCACCCTTGCGGTGTATGAAGGCTTTCGAATAGCGCATGAGCGCTTTGATCAACCGATTTGGTTGCAGCCTATGCTGTGGTCATTGGTCGTGATTGTTTCGGTGTTGGTGGTTTTTCAAGTGGACTATGCGGTGTATTTTGCTGGTACACAGTTTCTGCATTTTTTATTAGGGCCAGCGACGGTGGCTTTGGCTGTACCACTCTATTTGGCTCTGCCACATTTAAAGCGGGCAGCGTTGCCACTACTCACCGTATTGTGCGTAGGCTCGGTTGTTGGCGTGCTGTCTGCGTTGTGGATTGCTGAGGCTTTTGCGCTGTCAGACTTTTCCTGGCGTGCGTTTGCAACCCGAGCAGTAACGACACCAATTGCTATTGGTGTGGCAGAGAAAATTGATGCGCCAATAGCGCTTGTTGCTGCCATTGTGGGTATTTCTGGTTTGTTTGGTGCCATGATGGCACCACTTCTTTTGCGCGGCATACATAGCGATATTGCTTATGGTTTTGCCTTAGGGTTGGGCGCGCATGGTGTGGGCACAGCCTTTGCATTTCAACGCAGTGCCACCGCTGGTGCATTTGCTGCGCTAGGAATGAGTTTAAATGGGCTATTGACTGCATTCTGGTTGCCTTGGGCAATCCGTCCTTGGTTATGATAAACTGCTTCGAACCGAGTGCTGACTCGGTTTTTTTGTGTCCAAGTGTGTAGATAAACCATGGTCAAATCGGTAGATGCCTGGCTGTTGCCAGATGGAGTTGCGGACGTTTTGCCAGCTGAGGCGGCGCGTTTGGAGTCTTTGCGTCGGCGCATTCTCGATCATTTTTCGTGCTGGGGTTATGAGCTGGTTTTCCCGCCACTCATCGAGTTTTTAGATTCTTTGCTGACGGGCTCTGGCCGTGACTTAGATGGTCTGACTTTTAAAAT
>CAYYWS010000074.1:5170-8985 GCA_964473955.1 uncultured Paraperlucidibaca sp.
TAGATTCTTTGCTGACGGGCTCTGGCCGTGACTTAGATGGTCTGACTTTTAAAATCACAGACCAGCTCAGCGGCCGCATGATGGGTGTGCGCGCAGATATGACGCCGCAAGTGGCGCGACTTGATGCGCACTGTCTGCCAGTGCAGGGCCCAGCCCGTTATTGTTATGCCGGAAGTTTATTGCAGACGCGTCCGTCTGGCTTATCGGCTTCTCGCTGTCCGGTGCAAATCGGTGCCGAGTTATATGGCCACGCCGGTGTTGATAGCGACATCGAAGTCATCAGCCTAATGTTATCGGCATTAAAAATTGCGGGTGCGCAAGATATTCACGTCGATCTTGGCCATGTGGGTATTTTTCGTAGTTTGATTGCTGCTGCCGAACTGAGTGCGGAGCAAGAGTGTGCACTGCAAGATATTCTGTCGCGTAAAGCTATGCCGGAATGGCGTGAAATGGTGCCACAGTGGGTTCAAGTGCCAGCACTACAAGAAGCATTGTTAGCACTGCCGCTACTGTCTGGGCAAAAAGCTATCCTAGCTGCAAGCGCATTATCCGCAGCCAACCTGCCAGCGAGTATTAAACAGGCTCTCACAGATTTAGAGCAGCTTTTATTGGCTGTATCAGCGCGTCACCCGGATGTGACGGTGTTCATCGACTTGGGTGAGTTGCGTGGTTATCACTACCACACAGGTATCGTATTTGCGGCGTATGTGCCGGGGCAGACCACCGAACTGGCTAAAGGCGGGCGTTACGATCATGTTGGTGAGGCATTTGGTCGTGCGCGTCCAGCTACCGGTTTTAGCGCAGACCTAAAGCAGTGGCTGCAATTATCAACACAGACCACTTTGCAGCAAGGTGTACTGGCCCCAGCAGGTACTGATAGCGCGTTGTTATCTGCCATTGCGGCGCTGCGTGAACAAGGTGAGCGAGTATTACAACAACTGCCGGGTGCATTAATGCATGCACCTGATGCTGGTTGTAATCGCGAATTGGTTTTAGACAATGGGCACTGGGTTGTGCGCCAAATCGTTTCCTGAATTTGTTATTGAGAAGAGTAAGTCATGGGCAAGCAAGTGGTGGTATTGGGTACTCAGTGGGGCGATGAAGGCAAAGGCAAAATCGTTGATTTGTTAACTGATCATGCACAAGCCGTGGTGCGCTTTCAGGGTGGCCATAATGCAGGTCATACTCTGGTGGTTGCTGGTGAAAAAACCGTTTTACACTTAATTCCTTCCGGTATTTTGCGCCCTGGCGTGCAGTGCCTGATTGGTAATGGTGTGGTACTGGCGCCTGATGCCCTTTTGAAAGAAATGGCCTACCTAGAAGATAAAGGTGTACCGGTACGTGATCGCCTGCGTGTATCAGCTGCCTGCCCATTGATTTTAGCCTGCCATGTGGCCTTGGATAAGGCTCGAGAAGCTGCGCGTGGTAGTGCGGCGATTGGTACAACGGGACGTGGTATTGGCCCTGCTTATGAAGATAAAGTGGCGCGCCGCGGTCTTCGTTTGGGTGACTTGTTCCGTGACAATCTGCCGCAGCGTTTACGTGAGCTAGTGGATTACCACAACTTTCAGTTAGTGCATATGTACAAAGTTGAGCCAGTCAACTTTGATGACGCGCTGGCGCAAGCTCAGTCATGGGCTAAAGAGTTACGTGATTTGTTGGCCGATGTTCCTGCTATTTTGCATGGTCTGCGTCGTCAAGGTGCCGGCATTATGTATGAGGGCGCACAAGGCTCTTTGCTCGATATCGATCACGGAACATACCCCTTTGTCACCTCATCAAACACCACAGCCGGCGGCGTATCGACTGGCTCAGGTGTTGGTCCGCTTTACTTAGATTATGTGCTGGGTATCACCAAGGCTTACACCACTCGCGTAGGTAGTGGCCCCTTCCCAACCGAGTTGCCTTATAGCGTTGCTGATGATGCAGGCGACCCGGTCGGTAAGCACTTAGGTGTTAAAGGTCATGAGTTTGGTGCCACCACGGGTCGTCAGCGTCGTTGTGGTTGGTTTGATGCGGTGATGTTGCGCCGTGCTGTTGAGCTGAACTCTATTAGTGGTTTATGTTTGACCAAGCTCGATGTGCTGGATGGCTTGGACGTGATTCGTGTTTGTACCGGTTATGAAGCATTAACCGAAGGCAGTATTGAAACACTGATGACCGATGCGGCTGCTTTTGAGCAGGTTCGCCCTATTTACGAAGAGCTGCCAGGCTGGACCGAGTCCACTGTTGGTGCGCAATCGTTAGATGCTTTGCCTGAAAATGCGCGTCGTTATATTCGCCGCATTGAAACGCTGGTTGGATGTCCAGTTGATATTGTTTCTACTGGCCCCGATCGTGCAGAAACCATTGTGCTTCGTCACCCTTTTCAGTAGTTAGATCATGAAGTTTGTTACTCAAATGAGTTGGGATGCCCCGATGGACAGGGTGCTCAATATGCTGACCAGTCCTGAGTATGTAGCCCGTAAAACTGAGCTTATGGGCTACATCAGTTTTGATATTCAGTCCTGTGTTTTGGATGGGGACGTTTTTACTGCGAAAGTGCGAGTAACTGATAGCCCCAGTATTGAATTGCCAGCTTTTGCTCAGCGTTTTGTAAAGCAAGATCAACCCATCGTGATGGATCAAACCGATATCTGGAATAAAACGACCGGCTGTGGTGAGTTGCTGTTAGAAAATCGCTCGGTATCGGTGGTTAAAATTCGTGCTGGCATGGTGTTGTCAGAGTTGGATGGAGTTACTACGAATACGCTGAACTGGGACGTTAGTTGTTCCATACCATTAGTGGGCGGCAAGTTGGCAGCAATGATTGCTGATGACATTCGGGAAAAAGCAACAAAGACTGGAATGATTAGTCGTCAAGTGCTGAAAGAGCTTTTTTAGGGGATAGCAGGCATTGCCTTGTGTCGCTTTTCAGGCATCATTGCGACAGCTGTATAGCTAACAAAAATTATAATTTCATGGCCAAAAGGCCCATTTCGCAGGGAACCGCACTATGTGGGAAGCGTTTGTAGCCGACTTTAAAGCCGATATGTGGCTTTACCTCTCCATTCCTTTCATCAGCGGATTTATCGGTTGGATCACTAAAGTGGTCGCCGTTCGCATGATGTTTTCACCCATCGAATTTGTTGGTATTAAGCCTTATTTGGGCTGGCAGGGCATTGTTCCGCGCAAGGCCGAAAAAATGGCCACTATTGCTATTGAGCTGATGACATCAAAGCTTATTAAGCCGGCCGAGATTTTTGCTCGTCTTGATCCCAAGCGAATAGCCGAGGAAATTAAAGTTCCCATGACGGCGGCCGCTGAAGATATTACGCGCGAAGTGGCGCAGCAATATCAACCGGGTTTATGGGAGTCGCTGCCTGACTTTGCTAAGCAGAAAATTATTTCGCGCGTGCAGGCGGAAGCGCCGCAAGTCGTCGAATCGATTATGTCCGAAGTACAAAACAATGTTGATAAGTACTTCGATATCAAGCACATGGTTATTACCAACTTGATGAAAGATAAGAACTTACTGAACAATATTTTTCGTGAAGTGGGTCATACCGAACTGAAGTTTTTTAGCAATATTGGCTTTGTTTTTGGTTTTACCATTGGTTGGGTTCAGATGGTTTGCTGGATTATTTTCAAGCAGCCTTGGATGTTGCCGGCATTCGGCGGTTTTATTGGTTTGGTGTCCGATTGGTTGGCATTGCAAATGATGTTCCGTCCTCTGCACGAGAAAAAAATTCTGGGTATTAAGTGCCAAGGTCTATTTTTACGTCGTCAACAAGAAGTGGCGCGTGATTATGCTGACTTGATTGCGCGTGAAATTC
>CAYYWS010000075.1:0-8970 GCA_964473955.1 uncultured Paraperlucidibaca sp.
TTTGGTTACCACATCATTAAGCTGTTAGAAGTCACTCAAGCTGAAGTGCCTTCATTAGCCAGTATTCGTGATGAGGTTGCAGCTGAGGCGCGTGCGCATAAAGCAGAAGAGCTCTATATCGATGCTATTGAGCGTTTGGACGCCATTGCTTATGAGTCGTCAGACTTAAGTGAGCTGGCGCGCGAGGCCAATGTATCGCTGCAAACCATTATGGCGTTTAGTCGTCAGGGTGGCGAAGGTATTGCCGCTGACCCACGTGTTGTGGATGTCGCTTTTAGTGACGACTTAGTGCGTGACAAAAAGAACTCATCGGTTGTTTCAATGCCTGATGGCAGCAGTGTGTGGTTACGTGTGACTCAACATACACCAACGCAAAAACGCCCTTTAGCTCAAGTGCGTGATGTGATTCGTGCCAAGCTCGCGAATGAACAAGCACTGGCGCTGGCCAAAGCAGATGCGGAAGCGGTGTTTACCAAGGCCAAAGCATCGGGTTTGAGCGCGGCGGCACCGGCAATGCGTCCTGCTCAACAACGTTTAGCCTTAACCCGCCAGTCTCAGCTGGTTGAGCCAGACTTATTACAAGCCTTGTTCCGCGCACCTAAGCCGGTTGATGATAAGCGTTTGCCAATGCTGGCTGTGCTGTCAGATGCTGTAGTAGTCGCTGAGGTAAGTGCTGTGTCGGCAGCAGCGCTGCCAGATGCTGATGAGCAATCCATGATGCGTAGCATGTTGGCCGAGAATAGTGGCCAGCAAGAGCTTCAAGATGTATTGAAGCTGATGCGTGCCAAGGCCAAAGTCAAAGTTTTTGAACAAGTATCAGCTGAATAAGTGAGTTGCTGCATAAAAAAGCCCGCAGATAAGCGGGCTTTTTTATGTCATAGATAAACCTCTTAAAGCTTATCTAAGGCGTCCATTGCGGGCATGGCAACGGTATTAAAGCCACCATCTACATACAGGATTTCACCGCTAATGCCAGAGGCCATGTCGGAGCACAAGAACGCAGCGGCATTACCGACTTCCTCAATGGTCACATTGCGACGAATAGGCGTTGCAGCTTCGTTATAGGACAACATTTTACGGAAGTCTTTGATGCCACTGGCTGCCAGCGTGCGGATAGGGCCAGCAGAGATGCCATTGACACGAATACCATCAGGACCAAGACTGGCGCCTAAATAGCGCACATTGGCTTCTAAGGAGGCCTTAGCTAAGCCCATCACATTATAGTTTGGCACTACGCGCTCTGAACCTTGGTAGGTCAGTGTCAGCAGGCTGCCATTACGACCCAGCATCATCGGTTTAGCTGCTTGTGCCAGCGCACTAAAGCTATACGAGCTTATGTCGTGAGCAATGCGGAAACCTTCACGTGTTGTGATGTCGACATAGTTGCCTTCCAACTCGTGCCCCGGTGCATAACCGACCGAGTGCACTAATACATCTAAGCCATCCCAGTGTGCTTTTAAGGAGTCGAACACGGCAGTGATATCAGCATCGTTGGCGACATCACAAGGAAAGGTCAGGGTGGAGTCGAAGCCGGCAGCAAAGTCTTCAACACGCTTACGCAGTTTGTCGTTTTGATAGGTGAATGCTAACTCGGCACCTTCACGATGCATCGCTTGGGCAATGCCAAAAGCAATTGATAACTTACTAGCAACCCCTACGATTAGGACACGTTTCCCGCTCATCATTCCCATTAATTCTTCTCCTGCTCAACTGAGTGTATGGTGAAAGTATAGATTCATTTTATTAATGTGCGAGCATGCTGGCTAACAAGGCTTGGGTATAGGCATGCTGCGGTTTCTCAAAGATGTCTTCACATTTGCCTTGCTCAACCACACGGCCTTGATGCATGACCAGTAGGCGGTGGCATAAGGCCTGCACCACACGTAAGTCGTGGCTGATAAAAACATAACTGACACCCATATCCTGTTGGATCTTTCTTAGCAGCTCGACGATATCACGCTGAGTGTGACGATCTAATGCCGAGGTGGGCTCGTCCATGACAATAATTTCTGGCCGCAGAATCAGTGCTCGCGCCAACGCAATACGCTGGCGCTGACCACCTGAGAATTCGTGTGGGTAGCGGTGGCGGCTGGCCGGGTCTAGGTTAACCGCTTGCATGGCCTCAATGACGGCCTGATCGATAGTCTTTTCATCTAACTGACGATGTGCGCGCAAACCTTCAGCAATCAGATCACTGACCATTAGGCGAGGGCTTAAGCTGCCATAGGGGTCTTGAAACACCATTTGCATATGCCCACGTTCGGCCCGTAATGCTTTTGGCGTTAAGCCTAACCAGTTTTTACCCAAGACAGTTATGCGACCTTTGGCCGGTGTTAGCCGAAGCAACGCAGCCGCTAAGGTAGATTTACCTGAACCAGACTCACCAACAATGCCGAGTGCCTCACCTTGGCGCAGCGTTAAGCCAACATCTTGTACAGCGTGGTGCCAATCGGTAACACGCCCCATCCAATTGCTGCGTAGCGGGTAATGCACATTCACTTGCGCCGCAGTAAGCACGGCTTTATTACTGGCATCTACGGTGTTGAGTTGGGCCTGACCAAAAGGACGCAGCAACATGCGGGTATAGTCGTGTTGTGGTCGTTCAAACAGTTCGGCACAGTTCGCGCTTTCAACCACTTCACCGGCTTTCATAACCGCGACACGGTCGGCATAACGACGGACTTGCGGCAGATCGTGGCTAATAAACAACACACTTAAACCACGTTTTTTTTGTAGGTTTTTTAGCAAATCTAAAATTTGAATTTGCAGCAGGGCATCAAGTGCCGTGGTGGGTTCATCCGCGATTAACAGCTTGGGATTATTAGCCAAGGCCATCGCAATCATGACACGTTGGCGTTGGCCACCCGAAAGCTCATGTGGCCAAGCGCTTAAGCGACGCTCGGCATGGTCAATGCCCACTTCATTTAACAGGCCAATCGCGCGAGCTTTAGCCGTTGTTGCATCAATTTTTTGATGCAGCTGCAGCATTTCAATGAGCTGTTTACCAATACGATGCAGCGGGTTAAGTGCCGTCAGCGGCTCTTGGAAAATCATGCCAACATCGCCGCCGCGCAACTGTTGCAGCCGCTTTTCACTAAAACGGCTAATGTCTTCACCGTCATACAGCAACTGGCCACTGGCACTAATGCCGGCCGGCAGTAAGCGCAGACTAGCTAAGGCTGAAAGTGATTTGCCTGAGCCAGACTCACCAACAACGGCCAGCCATTCACCGGCATCGACATGTAAATTAATGCCATTTACTAAAACCCCGCCATCGCGTTTGCGAATGCTGAGGTTATTAAGGCTTAACAGCGGCTTAGGCGGCGACATGGCGGGGGTCGAAGGCATCACGCAGGCCCTCTCCAATAAAGACCAAAAGGGTCAGCAAAATAGACAAGCTAAAGAAAGCGGTTAACCCTAGCCATGGTGCTTGTAAGTTGTTTTTACCTTGCGCAATGAGCTCGCCTAACGAGGCTGAGCCTGGCGGCAAACCAAAGCCTAAAAAGTCTAATGAAGTGAGCAAGCCAATGGCGCCGGTAAAAATAAAGGGTAGCAGTGTCAGGGTGGTGATGAGGGCGTTTGGCAGCACGTGACGCCACACCAGCAATGTTGGGCTGACACCCATAGCACGTGCTGCACGCACATAGTCTAGCTGGCGAGTGCGTAAAAATTCGGCGCGCACTAGTCCACTTAAATCAGTCCAACTAAACAGCGCCAACAAGCCTAATAACCACCAAAAATTAGGCGTTACTAAGCTGGATAAAATAATCAGCATAAACAGCACGGGTAGGCCCGACCAGATTTCGGTAAAACGCTGGCCGATCAAATCAACCCAGCCACCCCAGTAACCTTGTGCTGCACCGGCGGCAATGCCTAACACAACCGTTGCTAAGGTCATTAAGCTGGCAAAGGCAAGTGATGTGCGGACACCATAAATCAGTCGTGCCATTACATCGCGACCTTGGTCATCGGTGCCCAGCCAGTTATCACGTGAGGGCGCCGACGGCGTGGGCTCTGCACGTTCAAAGTGAATGGTTTGGGCGTTAAAGCGAATCATTGGCCACAGTAGCCAACCATCGGCCTCAACCATAGCTTGGACAGCAGGGTCACGAAACACGGCAGGTGTTTCAAAGTCACCACCCAGTGCGGTTTCTGGTACATCTTTGAGTAGGGGTGAAAATAACTGGCCTTGGTAACTTACTAGCAGTGGTTTGTCGTTGGCGATGAGTTCGGCGCCTAAGCTAACGGCAAAAATGAAGGCCAATAACCACAGTGACCACCAAGCACGACGGTTTTGTTGAAACTGCTGCCAGCGGCGGCGGGTGAGTGGGGTGATTCTCATGAGCTGGCCCTCGCAAAATCAATGCGCGGATCCACTAATCGATAACATAGGTCGCCCAGCAAGCGCAGGATCATCCCCATCAACGTGAACAAAAATAAGCTGCCAAAAATGACGGGATAATCGCGGTTAATGACGGACTCATAACCTAATAAACCTAGGCCGTCGAGGTTGAAAATAATCTCAATTAAAAACGCACCGGTGAACAAAATACCGAACAAAGTAGCGGGCAGGCCGGCAATTAAAATCAGCATGGCGTTGCGGAATACATGACCTAATAAAATGCGACGGTTATCAGCACCTTTGGCTCGTGCTGTCATGACATATTGTTTTTGCATTTCTTCTAAGAAGCTATTGCGCGTAAACAATGTCAGTGTGGCTAAGCCGCCCAAGGTTAGGCAGATGGTGGGCAATACTAAGTGATGTGCATAGTCTAAAAAGCGCGGCCAAAAGCTCAGGGCCTCGGCACCTTCAGAACTGAGGCCTTGCATGGGAAACCATTGCCAATAGCTGCCGCCTGCAAACAAAATAATCAGCAAAATGGCAAACAGAAAGCCGGGGATAGCGTACGCGACAACAATTACACCACTGCTCCAAGTGTCGAAGCGGCTGCCTGGATGTAGCGCTTTGCGTATGCCTAAGGGCACTGCGATTAAATAAATGAGCAGAGTGCTCCATAGCCCAAGGGACAACGACACCGGCATTTTTTCAATGATCAAATCGATGACACTGATGTCGCGATAAAAACTATTGCCTAAGTCAAAACGGGCAAAGTTTTTTAGCATCATCCAAAACCGTGTGCTGGCAGGTTGATCAAAGCCGTATTGCTTTTCAATTTCAGCAATAAGCTCTGCTGGCAGGCCTTGGCTGCCACGATAACCGGGGCCAGAAGTGGCGGTCGTGCTAACCGCCATATCACCACCCGTACCGGCTAACATGGTGCTGCCACCATGTCCTTGTAACTGTGCTAGTGTACGTTCAACTGGCCCACCCGGTGCTGCTTGAATGACTAAAAAATTAATCATCAAAATGCCGAGCAGAGTGGGGATCATCAGCAGCAGACGGCGAATAATATAACTGGCCATGATTACTCCGTAGCCCCAGTGGCCGATGCTGCTGAAGCAGAAAGTGCCCACCATGTATCAATGCCATCGTCATACAGCGGGGTTTGTTCTGGTCGACCAAATCGCTGCCAACTGGCAATGCGATAAACCGGGGTGTGGTAGTGCGGAACCACCAACCATTGGGCGCGTAAAATACGATCCAGGGCGCGCACCTTGGTGATTAAGTCTGCTCGGGTGCGGGCTTGGGTAATGTCACTAATTAACTGATCAACTGCCGGTGATTTCAGCCCGCTTAAGTTACCACTGCCGGGTGTGTCGGCTGCTTGGCTGCTCCAGAAGTTCCACAGCTCATTGCCAGGTGAACTTGATGCCGGAAAGCCGGTCACGGTTAAGTCGAAATCGAACTGGCGCAGGCGTTGGATATATTGCGCTGCATCCAAAATGCGGATGTCTAAACGGATGCCTAAACGAGCCAAGTTTCGTCGAAAGGGGTGCACAATACGTTCGAACTCAGGTTGCACCAGCATCATTTCAAGCCGTAAAGGCTCACCTGCGGCATTACGTAAAGCCCCGTTTGAATAACGCCAGCCGGCTTCTCTTAACAACTGCTGCGCTTGAATGAGTGCAGCACGGTTATAGCCGTCGCCTTGGCTTACAGGCGCCATCACCGCTGGGCCAAAGACCGCTTCGGGCAAGCTGCTTTGCCAAGGTTTAAGCAGTCTTAATTCTTGTTGGCTGGGCAGGCCTTGGGCGGCTAGCTCAGAGTTTTCAAAATAACTATTGGTGCGTTCGTAGGCTGAATAAAACAGCGCTCGGTTTGACCATTCAAAATCAAACGCTAAGGCAATGGCTTGACGCACGGTGCGGTCTTGCAGATGCGGGCGACGCATATTGTAGATAAAGCCCTGCATGCCCGAAGGGTTGCTATGGCGCTGCTCAATGAGCTGAACTTGGCCGTTACGAACAGCAGGGAAGTTATATTCAGTGGCCCATGTTTTGGCTTTGTTTTCAAAGCGTATATCGTATTGGCCGGCTTTAAACCCCTCAAAAGCTACGGTGCCATCGCGGTAGTAAACATAAGTGATGTCATCGACATTATGGCGGCCACGATTAACGGCTAAGTCACGGCCCCAATAATCGGGGTTGCGTTTATAACTAATGCGTTTGCCCGGATCGACATGGTGAATTTGGTAAGGGCCACTGCCTAGGGGTGGGCTTAGGCTAGTTTGGTCAAACTCACGCGACTGCCAAAAGTGTTTAGGCAAAATGCTCATTTCACCCACAATCAGTGGTAGTTCACGATTGGTTTTACTGCGAAAGTGAAACTTGACCGCCAGTGGTGTTAACGCTTGAACTTTTTCGACATCAGCAAAATAAGCTTTGTAACCGGGAGAGCCTTTGCTTTTGATTAAATCGAAGGTGAAAACTACATCGGCCGCTCGAACCGGTTGGCCATCGTGGAAACGCGCCTCAGGGCGCAGGTGGTAAATTATCCATGAGGCATCATTTGGGTCGTATTCCATGCGCTTGGCCAGCAGGCCATATCGGCTAAAAGGCTCATCCTTAGATGCGGTTGTTAAGCTATCGTAGATATTGCTAATGCCAGCGGCTGAGACACCGCGATTAATAAACGGATTAAGGCTATCAAAAGTACCAATGGCATTAAGTCGCATACGACCGCCCTTGGGCGCTTGCGGGTTGGCGTACGGAAAGTGCGTGAAGTTAGCGGGTAGTGCCGGCTGTCCGTGCAAGCTAAGGGCATGGGCGCTGCGACTATTAGCCTGTGCTGGCGCAGACAGAGTGAAACCAATCACACAAACAGCAAGCAGGGTGCGGAAGTTAAGCGCCATGGTTTATTTATAGTCCAGAAATCTTGTCAGCTGCTACACGTAACACCAAGGTTTGTCCTGGCCTAACCGAATTGATGTTGCCATTAAGTGCACGAATTTCCGCCAAACTTAAATCGTATTGTTGACGAATACTATCTAAAGTTTCGCCATTTTGAATACGGCGGCGTAGTTCAACGCGCTGGTCATTTCTGGCAGGCATTACGGCAATGACATTTTCGGCGGCGTTACCGGCTTGCCCCAACTCTGGCACACGAATACTTTGGCCAACTTCTAAACTGCTGGCTTGTAAGCCGTAGTTCAATCGCTGCAAGTCGCTTACCGAGGTTAAGTAGGCGCGGGCGATTGAATATAAGGTGTCACCAGCTTCAATCTGATGTTGTCCCGGTGTGGCTTGACGTCTTGCCACGGGTAAGGTGGTTGCGGGTGTGCGTGCCAATAAATGATGATCCACTGGTGTGCCGTTGTAAAAAATAGGCACCGGCTGACTCATTTGGCTAAGCTGACTGGCAGTAGCCGTGGTAGTTGTGGGTAAGTGTAATAAATAGGGGCCGGCAGGATCGTGCCTATCATTTTTCAAGGCGGCATTTAGACGCTTAAGAATGTCAAAGGAAATGCCGCTATTACGGGCAATATCGTGCAAATTGATTGGGCCATGGGTTTCTACAGTATGAAAGTATGGCTCATTGGGTAGTGGGCTAAAGCTTACCCCATGTCGTTCTGGCTGCTTAAATAGCTGGGTAACAGCTAAAAAGCGTGGCACATAATTCATGGCTTCTTCTGGCAGGCGCAGCGACCAATAATCGGTTGGTAGACCCGCATTTAGGTTTTGCTGAATAGCGCGAGAAACTGTGCCGGGGCCAGCGTTGTAGGCTGCTAACACCAATTCCCAGTCATTAAACATGGCATGTAACTGATCTAAGTAGTCGTAGGCAGCCAAGGTGGACTGCAATGGGTCACGACGACCATCAAACCACTGGTTTTGTTTTAACCCAAATAGCGTGCCGGTACTGGGAATAAATTGCCACAAGCCCGCCGCCTGAGAGCGTGAAGTGGCCGTTGGGTCATAGGCACTTTCAATGACGGGTAATAAAGCAAGTTCGGCCGGTAGCCTTCTACGCTCAGCTTCATTAACAGCTAAAAATAAAAATGGACGGGCGCGCTCGATAATTAAATCGGCATAAGCTTGTTTGCCACGAAAGCCATCAAGCTGGCGCTGCACACGATAATTGTCGGTAGCAGTCATGTTGTAACCTGCACGCAGGCGTGACAACAGGTCTTGGGCTTGCTGACTTGCTTGAATGGCGAGTGTATTAACAGGCGTTAGCTCAGGTTGCACCTGTGCGGCTTCGGCAGTAAGGGGTAGGGAGTACACGGGCACTGACGCCTGAGCTGCGAAGCTTACGCAACAGCAGCTAACGAGTGCAGAAATGGCTTGCGCGACTGTTATTTTCATGGAGGCAATCATAAGCGCTCAGGCGAAAAAATGACAACTCGTCAAGCCGTTATCCGCGAAAGTTGTCTTTCCAAGCGCGTAAAGCAGTCAAAGTGTCCAAACCTGCACTGACGGGGCGTTGTGTATGCTCACTAACTTGCTGAATGATGGTGGTCGATGTGGCACGTAAAAAGGGATTAACTTTGCGCTCTATGTCTAACGTAGTCGGCAGGCTAGGCCGTGCTTGGTCGCGCCGACCTTGTACCCATTGGGTATATTCCACAA
>CAYYWS010000076.1:0-8847 GCA_964473955.1 uncultured Paraperlucidibaca sp.
ATTTCTAAAACTGTTTTTACTTGGCCATTACCTTTTTTGAAAGAAATTTGTGACCAAGAACAGCCTGGTTTAGTCATTCTTGGCAAACAAGCCATTGATGGTGACAACAACCAAACTGGTCAAAAGCTGGCTGCATTAGCTGGTTATGGCCAAGGCACATTTGCCTCGGTGGTTAAAGTTGAAGGCAACAAAGCAGAAGTAACCCGTGAAATCGACGGTGGTCTGCAAACTGTTGAGCTGACACTGCCTGCCGTTGTGACCACTGACTTGCGCTTGAACGAGCCACGTTATGCGTCATTGCCAAACATTATGAAAGCCAAGAAAAAGCCGTTGGACATCAAGTCCCCAGCCGATTTTGGTGTTGATGTCAGCCCACGTCTGAAAACACTGAAGGTGCAAGCACCTGCCGAGCGTTCTGCCGGTATCAAAGTGAAGACAGTGGAAGAGCTGGTCGACAAGCTGAAGAACGAAGCGAAGGTGATCTGATCATGTCTATTCTCGTAATCGCTGAACACGATAATGCCGCCATCAAAGGCGCCACACTGAACACCGTTGCTGCTGCTCAAGCTATTGGCGGTGATATTCATGTGTTAGTTGCTGGTGCTGGTTGCCAAGCTGCTGCTGATGCTGCTGCTCAAATTGCAGGCGTAAGCAAAGTGCTGATCGCTGACAATGCTGCTTATGGTCATCAATTGGCTGAAAACGTCAGTCTGTTAGTTGCTGAGTTGGGTAAGGGCTACAGCCATATCCTGGCGCCAGCAACAACTAATGGCAAAAACATGCTGCCACGTGCGGCCGCTTTGTTAGACGTAGCACAAATCTCGGAAATTTCGAAAGTTGTGTCTGCCGATACTTTTGAGCGCCCAATCTACGCTGGTAACGCCATTGCGACAGTGCAGTCATCAGACAGCATCAAAGTCATCACTGTGCGTCCAACCAACTTTGACGCCGTTGCTGCTACTGGCGGTTCTGCTGCTGTTGAAGCTGTGGCTGCTGCTCACGATGCTGGTAACTCAGCATTTAAAGGCGAAGAAATTGCTAAGCTTGAGCGTCCAGAGCTGGCCGGTGCCAAAATTGTGGTATCGGGTGGCCGTGGCATGGGCAATGGTGAGAACTTCAATATTCTCTACACCTTGGCCGACAAACTCGGTGCTGCTGTAGGTGCTTCACGTGCCGCCGTTGACGCTGGTTTTGTGCCTAACGACATGCAAGTGGGTCAAACCGGTAAAGTAGTTGCTCCACAGCTCTACATTGCTGCCGGTATTTCTGGTGCCATTCAGCATTTGGCCGGTATGAAAGACTCCAAAGTAATTGTTGCTATCAACAAAGACGAAGAAGCACCGATTTTCTCCGTTGCCGATTATGGCATCGTGGGCGATCTGTTCGACATCGTTCCTCAGTTAGAAAAACTGATCTAATTCACGTTTTTCCCGCTGAATAAAAACCCGCTTAGTGAAAACTAGGCGGGTTTTTTATTTCCCCAGCTCACGCCAAATCAAAAATAAGCGCAAATCAAACTCCAGCTGGGCATAACCTGGCTGCATATGTTCACAGAGCTGATAAAACGCCTTGTTGTGATCAAGCTCGCGTAAATGAGCTAACTCATGCGCCACAATCATGTCTAAAAACACTGCCGGTAGTTCTTTAAAAACAGCGGCAATACGAATTTCTTTGCGCGCTTTTAGCTGGCCACCGTGATTGTGTGAGCGGCGTGTGTGCAGGCCTAGGGCATTGTGAATGACGTCGAGTTTGCTGTCGTAATGAGCCTTATTGATCGGTGGTGCATGACGTAAAAAGCGCTGCTTCATGGCGTCCACATGCGCATGCAGGGCTTTATCACTTTGAATGCTGTGATACTCCGAATAACGTGTTTGTAGGTAGTCACCCAGTCGTTGTTGCTCGATTAGGCTTTTTACCTGCTGCTGTAAGTTATCGGGATAGCCTGCGATATAACGTAACGCGCTCATGCGTTGTCTCTTTGCTTCTTGTCAAAGCAGTAATCATAAATCTAGCTGTTAGACTATGGCTAACATTGATCAGGTGAATAGCATGTTTGCGTGGTTTGAGCGTCGATTAAATCCCTTTCCCATTGAAGTGCCCGAGCAACCACCCAAAACTCTGGTGGCATTTTGTCTGCATTATTCCAAAGGTGCTTGGCCTTGGATTTTTATGTCAGCGGCATTTATGAGTGTGATTGCCGTTGCAGAGGTGTGGCTGTTCAGCTTTTTGGGCGACATTGTTAATTGGTTGTCGGTGCAAGATCGCGAGACGTTTTTGCAGGCACAGTTCTGGCCATTAGTGGGTATGGTTGCTGTGGTTGTGGCTTTACCCATTTTGGTGTTTGTGCAATCGATGCTGAATCATCAAACCTTAATGGGCAATTACCCCATGCGTATTCGCTGGTTGGTGCACCGTTATTTATTGCGCCAATCCATGGCCTTTTATCAGGATGAGTTTGCTGGTCGCATTGCCACTAAGCTGATGCAAACAGCGTTGGCGGTGCGTGAGTGCGTGATCAAGCTGTTTGATGTCCTGAACTATGTCACGGTCTATTTTTTGGGCACCGTGGTGATTATTGCCAGCGCAGATTGGCGTTTGGCAGCGCCGTTGCTGGTCTGGTTAGTGTGTTATGTCACTATGCTGCGTTTTTTTGTGCCACGCATGGGCAAGATATCCAAAGCGCAAGCAGATGCCCGCTCGACCATGACGGGTCGTATTGTGGATAGTTATACCAATATTCAAACCGTGAAATTGTTTTCGCATGCTCAGCGTGAGGCCAGTTACGCGCAAGAAGGTATGAGTCAGTTTATGTCGACGGTATATGCCCAAATGCGCTTAGTGACCAAACTGAATCTAACGCTATACAGCTTGAATTCCTTACTGTTGCTGGCGGTTGGTGGTCTGGCAATTTGGCTGTGGCTGGGTCAGGCGCTCAGTGTGGGTGCTGTTGCGGTAGCCATTGGTTTGGTGCTGCGCCTGTCGGGTATGTCGCAATGGATTATGTGGGAAGTGTCATCATTGTTTGAAAATATTGGCACGGTGCAAGATGGCATGGGCTCGATTGCGTTGCCGCAAGTGGTGGAAGACAAGCCGGATGCGCAGGCACTAGCCGTGCCTTATGGCGAAATAAATTTTGACCAAGTGCGCTTTCATTATGGTCACGAAAGTGGTGTATTTGAGCGCTTAGATCTGCAGATTAAAGCGGGTGAAAAAGTGGGTTTAGTCGGCCGCTCTGGTGCGGGCAAGTCGACACTGGTGAATTTACTGCTGCGTTTTTATGACTTGGCCGATGGCCGTATTTTAATTGATGGCCACGATATTGCCGAGGTCAAGCAAGACTCACTGCGTGAGCATATCGGTATGGTGACGCAAGATACCTCGTTATTACACCGCTCTGTGCGCGACAATATTGCCTATGGTCGGCCAGATGCTGACCAAGCCTCAGTTGAACAGGCCGCTAAGCAGGCAAGGGCCCATGACTTTATATTGGCGTTAAAAGATGCCAAAGGCCGCTGTGGTTATGACGCTCATGTCGGCGAGCGTGGTGTGAAGTTATCGGGCGGTCAGCGCCAACGCATTGCGATTGCACGCGTGATGTTAAAAGATGCGCCGATTCTGATTCTGGATGAGGCGACATCGGCACTTGATTCAGAAGTCGAGGCCGCCATTCAAGAAAACCTGTATCGCTTGATGGAAGGCAAAACCGTAATCGCGATTGCGCATCGACTATCCACCATTGCGGCCATGGACCGTTTGATTGTGATGGATCAGGGCCGTGTTGTAGAAAGTGGTAGTCATGATGAGCTTGTGGCCGCTAATGGCCTTTATGCACAGCTGTGGGCACGCCAGTCTGGTGGCTTCTTAGACCCGGATTTAGAAATAACGCACTAAGACGGCGTAACAAATTCGTCTGAGCAGTGTCCAAGACACATAGGTGACATCTTGTGTTTTGATAATTTTGGAGACTGACCAGATGAATGTAATTGATTTATGTGAGCGTGGACTAATTCCCGACCGGCTAACTCGTCATGGTATGCGTCAACTAATGGCCAAGCGGCTTAACGATGAAGGTGCAAACGATAGCGAGTTAGCCAGTCGGCACCGGCAGCAGATCTTAGATCACTTACGCAGCAGCCCCATTGCCATTGAAACTGATGCCGCCAATGAGCAGCACTACGAAGTACCGGCAGCGTTTTTTCACCGACACTTGGGCCCACGGCTGAAGTATTCCTGTTGTTTATACCCCACTGGTCAAGAAACTTTGGCGCAAGCTGAAGAGCTAATGCTCTCGCTCTATGCCGAGCGTGCTGGTTTGGTAGATGGCATGCGTATTCTGGATTTGGGCTGTGGCTGGGGCTCGCTGTCACTGTGGTTGGCCGAGCATTACCCCAATTCACAAATTGTCGGGTTGTCGAATTCGCATGGTCAGCGCGAATTTATTGAGCAGCAAGCAGCTCAACGTGGCCTGAACAATCTCACCATTGTTACGGGCAACATCGTTGAGGTCGACTTTCCGGTGGCGCACCCGCACAGTGGCGATGAGGTGCTGGCTGGCTTTGATCGAATCATCTCCATCGAAATGTTCGAACATATGCGGAACTATGGCCTGTTATTGGCCAAGTTAGCTCGTTGGTTAACAGCAGAGGGTAAGTTGTTTGTGCATATTTTTGCGCATCGTCACCTGACCTATTTTTTTGAAGATAAGGCAGATGATGACTGGATGACGCGTTATTTTTTTACAGGCGGCATCATGCCATCGGATAGTTTGCTGGCTTATTTCCAAGATGATTTTTCGCTAACGCGGCAGTGGTGGGTAGATGGCCGTCATTATGAGAAAACATCCAATCATTGGCTGCAAGGTATGGATGATAGTAAAGACGAAGTGATGCCGTTATTAGTTGCAACTTATGGTGAAGATCAGGCCAAAATTTGGTTTCAACGCTGGCGAATGTTTTATATGGCCGTGGCGGAGTTGTTTGGTTATGACCAAGGCCGTGAGTGGGGTGTCGGCCATTACTTATTCCAGAAACGCTAAGGACAATTGTTATGAAGTTATCAACGGCAGTATTTGGCCTTGCGCTATCGAGTTTAAGTTTTGCGTCGATAGCTGCTGCAGAGCCGGTTAGAGAGGTACGTTATTTAGGTTATGCCAGTGAACAAAGTAGCGGGCGTTATTTATACACCGAGGTGCATAACCACCGTTATCAGGGTGGCCGCTGGTTGAGTGGAAAAATTCGATACGTTGCGCCAGATGGCAGTTTGCTGGGCGAAAAAACGCTAGATTTCAGTGCCGACCCCTATATTCCTGTCAGCCAGTATCGACTGATTAATCCGGCCTATGAAGAACGTATTGTGGGCGTGGATAAACAAGGTATCCGCATGGAAAAGTTGGCCGATGGCAAGTTAAGCCGTAAAACTTTGCCGCGGGTAGCAAATCAGGCTGCAGACTCTGGCTTTAACGCGTGGCTGGTGGATCGTTTAGATCAGCTTGAGCGTGGTGACACTTTAAGCATGCGTTTTGCGGTGATTGGCCAGTTGGATCAGTACCGTTTTCGCGTGCGCTCGGTGGGGAAAACGACAGTGGCGGGTGAGCCTGCGCTGCGCCTAAGGGTAGAGCCAGACTCACTGTTGCGGTTACTCGTGAGTCCTTTGGAGGTGGTGTATGGCTTACGCTCGCGTGAGTTACTGCAGTACCGTGGGGTATCAAATATTTTAGATCCAGACACCGGTAAAGCGTGGTCGGTCAATATTAGTTATCGCGATAAACCAGCGGGTACACCGTCTAAATTGCCAACGCCTTAATACACTATTGGCAAAAACCGACATTCGTTATATCTTGCTCTGCAATAATAATAATGTCGGGTTTGCCCAATAATGACAATCGAGCCTTCCTCCTCGGCTGAAAAGGCCACGCTGCAGCACATTCAAAGTAATCTTAAACCCCTAGCTAGGCGCCGTTTTTTAAAGTGGACCCTAGGTCTTAGTGCTGCACTGATTGCGCTTTTTGCCGGTGTCTTTAGTTGGCGGCGGTCGTCGCCCGTTGATCAACTGCCGGCACCAGATGGCCTGCTGCATATCAGTACTGCGCACTATCACTTGTTTAATCGATTGGCCGAAATTTTATTGCCCACTGAGGGTAGCGACATGCTACCAGCCGAGGCGGTGCCAGTGGCTGTGCGTGTGGATCAGCTGATGCTGGGAATTGAGCCTAGTGTGCGTAAGCAGCTGCTGACGGGGTTGAGCCTATTCGACAACTTGTCGGTCATTCGCTTTAGTAACGCATCACGCTTTGTGGATTTATCGCCAGAGGAAGCTACACGTTATATGGATGACTGGGTAAATAGCCCCATTTTTGCATTGCGGGCGGTAGCCAATGCCGCTGGACGCTTGGTGAAAACGGCCTATTGGTCGGCACCAGAAACCTGGCCTGCCATTGGTTATACCGGCCCTGTGACTGCGGTACGAGGCATACCCTCGTTAGGTAATTCAGCATTGCCCGAGGCATAAACTATGGCCACATTATTTCGAACAGAAGGTTTGGCTGTAACACAGGCCAGTGATGTTCATGGTGATTTGCAGCTAACGGCCGATGTGATTGTGATTGGCTCCGGTGCTGGTGGTGCGGTAGTGGCCTATGAAATGGCCAAAGCAGGGCGCAATGTGCTTATTCTTGAAGCTGGCCCTTATGTGCCAAGCAGTGAATTTACCGAAGACTTTACCGAAGCGATGGACACACTTTATGCCGAGCGTGGCACTCAGGCTAATGTTGATGGCGACTTGTTGGTGCTGCAGGGGCGTTGTGTTGGCGGCTCTACGGTGATTAATGGCTGCGTCGCGTTCCGCACCCCTGAGCATATTTTAACGCGTTGGCAGCAAGAGTTTGGTCTAACCAATTTGACCATGGAGGCTTTGTCTCCGCATTTTGAAAAGGTCGAAAAACACCTCCACATTCAACGCAATGGTGCCCATGAAATTAATGCAAATGCACAAACCATTGTGCGTGGCTGTGAAGCATTAGGGCTCTCGTGGCAACCTTTTGAACGCAATGTAAAGGCTTGTGTACTTACTGGACACTGTCTGTCTGGCTGCGCCAGTGATCGCAAGCAATCCATGCTGGTTACATATTTGCCGTGGGCTATCACTCATGGTGCGCGTTTGTTTGCGGACACGCGTGTACAGCGCATTGTGTCGACAGATGGGCGTGTAGAGGGGGTGTTGGCAGAGGTGATTGACCCTGCCAGCGGCCAAGTCAAGGCGCGCATTCAGGCTACTGCCAAACAAGTCATTGTGGCTGCTGGCGCGATCCAAAGTCCGTTGCTGTTGCAACGCTCCAGCCTCGCTACTAGCTCAGCGCAGTTGGGCAAAAACTTTGCCTGCCATCCATCGACCATGGTGGTGGCAGAATATGCCGAGCGCATCGACTCGTGGTCGGGTGCACTATTGGGTGTTTACATCGATGAGTGGGCGCATCCAGACCAAGGTGGCTTTTTGCTGGAAGCAGGTGGGGCCGGGCCGGTGGAGTTGTCGGGCGTGACGGATCCCGGCACAGGCGTGGCGTATATGAACTATATGCAGCGTGTGGGACATTTAGCTGGGCTGGTGACACTGATTCATGACGAAGGTGTTGGCCGAGTTGAGACCAAAGGTGAGCGTTACCAGATACATTACAAACTCTCTGATAACGACTTTGCGCAGATGTTGGCGGCCATCAAAGCGGCTAGCCAAATTCATTTCGCTGCTGGGGCTCTGCGTGTATTTTTACCAACGGTGCAGCAACACGTGCTGACACCAGGTGATGATATGGACGCACTATTAGCCACCATTCGTAATCAGCCACATACCTTCCGCATGGTGTCTTACCATCCTCAGGGCACATGCCGTATGGGTACTGACCCAACACTATCAGTGGTGGGGCCAAATGGCGAAGCGCATGATGTACAAGGCTTATTTGTAGCGGATGCCAGCATTTTCCCGACTAGCGTGGTGGTTAACCCACAAGTGAGTGTGTATGCCCTGGCAAGCTATATTGCCGAGGGCATACTGGCAGAGACTACAGCTTAATCTGTGTGCCCATTTCCACCACACGGTTGGTGGGAATGTTGAAAAAGTCCGTGGCAGGAACGGCGTTACGTGCCATGGCCACAAACAGTTTTTGCTGCCAATAAAACATGCCTTTTTGATGGCTTGGTACGAGACGTTCACGTGCTACAAAAAAGCTGGTATCCATCATGTCGAAGGTAAGGCCTTGCTTGGCTGACAATGACAATAATTCTGGAATATCCGGCTGCTCTTTGAAGCCATACGATGCCGTCATCAAATAAAACTCATGCGCAATTTTTTCGATTCGCAGACGTTCGTCATCACGTAAATAAGGCACGTCTTGAATGGATACCGTCAGTAACACATTACGCTCATGAATCACTTTGTTGTGCTTCATATTGTGCAGCAGCGAATGTGGCACATGATGGTGAGAGGTCGTCATGAAAATGGCTGTGCCCGGCACGATTTGACCTGCACTGGCCCCAATACTGTTTACAAACAAACTTAGTGGCATGGTCTCTGCGCCTAGCCTTAAGCTAAGCAAGTCACGACCACGTTTCCACGTCAGCATAATTAGAAATGACAAGCTGCCAACAAATAGCGGGAACCAACCGCCTGCAATGATTTTGAGTGTGGTAGCCGCGAAAAATGTTAACTCAATGAGTAGAAATGGCGCGACCACAGCAGTTGCAATCCAAGGTCGCCAGCCCCAAATTTTATGTGCCACCACGAGTAGCAACACTGCATCACAGATCATGGTCATGGTGATGGCAATGCCATAAACCGCGGCTAAATTGCTGGAGCTTT
>CAYYWS010000077.1:0-7717 GCA_964473955.1 uncultured Paraperlucidibaca sp.
AGTGCTTCAATCGTATGTGAACTTAGCCATCTGAAACTTAAATTGAAGTCGGCTTTGGCAGTCTGCAGTAATGACAACCAACCTTGCACCAAAGCACGGTCAGTGGTCTTGATCTGTTGTAACCCTAAGCGCGCATTCATACCTAAATCATAATGCGCAGTTAGCGTTGGCTCGTACTCAGCCAGGCTTTGTTTAAGCGCAGTTACTGGAATAATCGGCGATAGCGCATGTGCTAACGCATTCAGGTTCCAAAAGCCCACAGAGGGCTGTAGGTACCACGCATATCGACCATTGTGGTCTGAGTGGTTACAGATTAGATAAGGGTCATAACGATCTAAGAAGCCATAGGGCCCAAAGTCTAAAGTGGCACCCGTAATGGAAAAGTTGTCAGTGTTCATAACGCCATGAGCAAATCCAACACGTTGCCAGTCGGCCATAAGTGTTGCCGTGCGTTTAACAATAGACGTTAAGAATGCAGCATATGGGTCATTAGCGGTAGCACAGTCTGGGTAATGACGATTAATGACATAGTCGGCAAGCTGTTTTAATTCATGAATTTTGCCGCTATGGCTTAACCACTCAAAGTGACCAAAGCGAATATGGCTGTCGGCAATACGCAACAAGGTTGCACCGGTTTCCATGCGCTCACGACGTACTGGTTCACGGGAGCCAACCAAAGCTAATGCACGAGTCGTTGGAACGCCCAGGTGATGTAGTGCTTCGCCTGCTAAGTATTCACGAATACTAGAGCGCAATACCGCGCGACCGTCACCCATGCGAGAAAATGGAGTAGGGCCACTGCCTTTTAGGTGTAAGTCCCAGCGTTGTTTCGTGTTATCTAAAATCTCACCAAGTAACAGGCCGCGCCCATCACCTAAGTCTGGATTCCAACCACCAAATTGATGGCCACCATACTTCATGGCAATCGGCTCGCTGCCAGCTAGTGTTTGCTGTCCAGATAAAGCGGCTAATGCGTGTTCTGATGCCCACCAAGATGGCGAGAGCCCAAGTGCTGTGATGAGCTTATGGTTAAGACTAATTAAGTGAGGTTGGCGCAGCGGGGTGGGTTCCTGCCGACGCCAGAGGACGTTCGGCAGTGTGTTCACATAAGAGTTGTCGAATTGCAGCATGCCCTAGGCAGTAACCTGTTGGGTCAACAAACGTAGACGCTTGCTTTGCATTTTCATACGGAATTCAAGCTCTTGAAAACGAGTTTTAAAACTGGTTTCTTCCCATTTCTGCAGCATGCTTTGTTTCTTCTCGGCATACCAAGCTTCTTTCAAAGCGGCCCATTCGGCCATTACTTGGGTGTAGTGCTCGTACTCTTTAGATAACTTCTCACGCCATGCATCCAGTTTAGCCTGACCAATGTCATGCAAAGACAAGGAGTGTTCTGCACGCTTAAATTGCATAGTTAACTTGGCTTTTTGAATAGCAAAGTCAGGGCAGCGCTTAAGGTTTTTGGTTAAACCAAACACCGATAGGGTAGCGATTAACCACTTAGTTGGGTCAAAGTGGTACCAGCGGATACCATTACGGTAGTCGTATTGGAAAATGTGGTGGTAGTTGTGATAACCCTCACCATAAGTAACAAATGCCAACACTGGGTTGTCACGTGCGCTGTTTTCATCGGTATATGGGCGTGTACCCCACATATGGGCCAATGAATTAATAAAGAATGTGGTGTGATGACTCCACACTAAGCGCAGCAAGCCGCCCAGCAACAATACACCCCACATGTCACCTAGCATGTAACCTAGAGCCATAGGGAGGGCAATGTTCATAATCAACACTAATTTGATGTAGTGGCGATGTTGAAACATCACAATAGGGTCATTGAGCAGGTCAGGTGCATTACGGAAGTCGTCTTTGCCTGACTCGTACTGACGCAACATCCAGCCGATATGAGCAAACCAAAAGCCACGGCGAATGGAGTAGGGGTCGTGATCAACATCATCAATGTGACGGTGATGAGTACGATGGCCAGAAGCCCAAATTAAAATGCTGTTTTGAATGGCCATGGTGCCAAACAACATAAAAAAGATTTTGACAGACCAATGAGCCTCGTAGGCACGGTGCGCCCACAGGCGGTGATAACCTGCTGTAATCGAGATGCCATTCAGAATGGCGAGTACAACAAAGCTAATCCAAGCCACGGCAGTAAAGCCGTAACTTAATGCAAACCACGGTAACAAAATCATAGCGAGTAGCGGCGTACCCACCAATACAAAAGCGCCGGGCCAGTTAATTGGTGGTTTTATTTGCTCATGTGTCATAAGGCATTTATTCTCATTTCAGTGAATGACTGTTCACAGAAAATCATTATAGCGATTTTTTGTGTCATTTGTCATCCATCACTGCGGTTGCTTTAGGTAAAAAGAGATTGCTGTTAATAGTTTGCCCAAGGCAGGAATGTGTGGCCCAACAATGGGTTTGCCTGAGGTTAGAATGCTGGCTGAGAGGTCGCGGGCAGGGTCTGCCCAGCAAAACACATTACTAAAACCTAAGTGTCCAAACGCTTTGCCCGTCATAGGACCATACATGCCTACCGGGTTTGCGCCTAACATCATGCCGTGGCTATAACGAATAGGAGCTAATAAACTACGGTCAAATTGGGTTTTACCAGCCTCGATAATAGCGCGCTCAATGGTGACTGGCTTAAAGACTTGGACACCATCAAGGCTGCCACCACGTAATAAGCACTCAAAAAAGCGGCAACTATCGTTGGCAGTGGCATATATATTCGCCGCTGGCGAAATCACGTCTAAAAAGCGAGGGTCATTGGTGACACTGATCAGCTCATCTAGGCTACCGCCCAGCAAGTGTTTAATAAAGTAATCCACGCCTAAGGCGGGCTTAAAGCCAGTAGCGTAGTGCCGTGCTTCAGTGCCGCGATACTCTGGCGCTAAGCCATAGTTAAAAATCTTTAAACCGAGCGGATCTGACACTGTGTTTTGTAAGTATTCACGAGGGGTTTGACCTGTCACTTTAGTGATCAGCTCACCCAAAATATAACCACCAGTGATGGCATGATAGGCCACATGATGACCGCTGCGATGCGACGGTTTGGCTTGGTTTAACAGTGCCACCACCTTGGGTGTATCAAAAAATACATCTAAGTCTTGGTTGGCTGGAATCGATGGGAAACCACTGCGATGGCTCAGTACATGAGCAATGGTGGTGTATTGCTTGCCTTGATTACCAAATTCCGGCAAATAATGAGCCACAGGTGCCAGCAAATCGAGCTGATGCGTTTCGGCCAGTTTATGAATCAACATGGCGGTAATGGCTTTGGATGCCGAGAACAAGCAGAACGGGGTGTCTGGTGTGGCTAACACTTTGTCCGCACTGGCATGATCATCAGGACCATTGCCGACCGTATGGCCAATGGCACGATCAAATAAAACATGACCATGGCGACGAATACACACCGATACAGCGGGTGATACACCGGTTTTATAATAGTCTTCAACACATGCCCATAGTTTGCGTTTAGTGCTTTCACTCACGCCTGTGGCGTCGGCATTGGCCTCCACATCAGGGTAAAACGTGGTGACACTGGCTACATCTTGAACAATGCGACTGGTATTGGCCGACAGCAGCTTCATGCATTACCTCAGTTTTTATGATTTGGATCGTCATCGCGAGACGCTTGATACGCCTTAATGAAGGGCATTAAGCGTGAAATCCAGTTAGGACCACTAAATAAGTTATCGAGCTTGTCGACAGTGGGTTTGATGCTTGCCAGCGTCTGAACATCTTGCGACATCCTAAATACAACCAGCAAGAACTCGGTGGTTGCTCGGCAAGCTGATGCCCATACCAAGACAGCGAATGGTGAGGCTAGCAAAAACATTAGACCGCGTTGAGTGCTTAGTGCAAATGCATCCCAGACTTGCTGGGCAATAACACCTAAACCACCAATAACTAAAACAACATAGAGTAATGGCAGCAGCTGCACGGTTAAATAACGTGAAAACTTCAGATCAAACAAAATGCTGAAATAGTCTTTAAGTAAATACAGCAAGCCACGATTGCGGGGCATGCCACCTGACTTCGGGTTGCGACGAATTTGAGGCACCCGTTTATGTTGTGTCAAAGCTGTGCTCCGTGAGCTCGTAATGCCTCAGCAAAGCCTTGGCTTTGTGCATGCCCACTGACCAAAGCAAGCATGGTTTGGCCTTGTGAGTTTGTGCCATTAATGTCACGCCCTTGTTTTGCAAAAGCTAGTAAAAAGCGTTGAAAGTCATCTAGGCGCATATGTTTATAAGCGGTGTAGAGCACATTAAAGTCAGCATTGTCACCAGCGGGTGGTAAGCGATCTAAATAACCAGCAATGCGTTCATCGCTCCAATCTTCGCCAAAACGGGCAGGTTGTGAAACAGACATAATTACTCCAAGGTTTTAAGGCGTGACAGAGTTTGATCCTTGTCTAGCCAGATAGCATTGACCCAAGACTGAAACTCTTGCCGAAAATCGGCGTCACTTTCGTAGTTGCGCTGGCAAAAGTGCTCAGGAATAGGACGCAGTTTAATATCAATACAAATGTCTTGAACACGTCCACAGCAAAAATCCCAAAAACTTGGGATGCCATGCGGATAAGCAATGGACATATCCAACACACAATCCATGCGGTCTCCTAAGGCTGAAATAACAAACGCAGCACCTGCAGACTTAGGCTTTAGCAAGTGTTGATAGGGTGATTGCGAGTGTTTGTGCTTAGCCGGTGTGATGCGTGTGCCTTCAAGAAAGTTAATGACGGTTACGGGGTAATATTTATATTTAGCGCAGGCTTTTTGGGTGGTTTCTAAGTCTTTGCCACGCAACTCGGGATGCTTGGCTAAGGTTTCTTTGCTGTAACGCTTCATAAATGGGAAGTCTAAGGCATAGACAGCTAAGCCAATGACGGGCACGTATAGCAGTTCATTTTTGATGAAAAACTTCCCGACAGGTACACGAAAATTCAGCACATGATAAATGGCTAAGATGTCGACCCAGCTTTGATGATTGGCGATTACAAAATACCATTGACGACGCTTTAACTCGGCCATGCCTTGTACATGCCAGCTCAACCTTGGCAAAAATAATTTAAAAAAGTAACCGTTGACGAGCGTCCATAGCTCTTGAATACCATTCATGATGATGCGAAGCGGTGTGCTAAAAGCCGGCACAAGTAAGCAAAGCAACTTAAGTGGGCTCAGTACAATTACCAGAACTGCCAAAAACATTGTGTAACTTATAATCAATGTGGCAAGTAAAACGCCACGTGCAGCTAGCAAAAAGCGTGTAACCATCAGGCAAACACTCAGAAATAAAACAGGAGTATGGCGAGCTTAGACCAGCTCTGGCAAGACGGTGATGAGTTTTCTCGTCAGCCAGTCTGTCGTTTCTGGTCATTGGCGAAAATCGCCGCCTAGTCTAGTGTTGACTCATTAGTCACTAGTTTAGGAGTTAAGGTATGTCCGGTCCATTAAGCGGCTTAAAAGTGCTCGATTTTTCAACACTATTGCCTGGTCCATTTGCCACCATGATGTTCGCTGATATGGGAGCAGATGTGCTGCGTGTAGAGTCACCAAGTCGTCCAGACATGGTTCGGGTGATGCCGCCTTATGCCGATGATGGCAACTCTGCTGCGCATGGTTTTTTGAATCGCTCCAAACGATCGATTGCGATTGATCTTAAGCGCCCTGAAGGTGTTGAGATCGTAAAGCAGTTGGTAGCGGAATACGACATTGTGATTGAGCAGTTTAGACCTGGTGTTATGGACCGTTTAGGTGTTGGTTATGAGGCCTTAAAAGCGATTAACCCCAAAATAATTTATTGCTCGATTACCGGTTATGGTCAAACCGGGCCTTATCGCGATCGTGCCGGCCATGATATGAACTATTTAGCAATTGCTGGTGTGTTGGGCTACAACGGCCGCAAGGCTTCAGGGCCTGCGCCCATGGCGGTACAAGTGGCGGATATCGCGGGTGGGTCGTGCCATGCCGTCATTGGTGTGTTAGCAGCCGTTATTCATCGCGCCAGTACAGGGCAAGGTCAGTACATTGATATTTCCATGACGGATGCTGCCTTTAGCTTGCACGCGCTGACTGCACCGAGTGCATTAATGGGGCATGACCAACCGGCCTTAGAGGCAACACAGCTCAATGGCGGCACTTTTTATGATTGTTATGAAACTGCTGATGGGCGTCATTTTTCGGTGGGTGGTTTAGAGCCTCAGTTCTTTATGCAGTTTTGCGCCGCGATTGGTCGACCCGAGTTGGCACCACAAGGCCTCAATATGATGCCGGACGTAGTGGCAGCGCTAAAGTCTGAAATTCGTCAAGAAATGAAGAAAAAGACCTACGCCGAATGGCAGGCTATTTTTATGGCCATTGATTCTTGCACAGAGCCAGTTCTACGTTTTGATGAGGCCATCGAACACCCTCATATTGTTGCTCGCGATTTATTAGTGGATGTGCCGCAAAGCAATGGTGGTAAGCAACGTCAATTGGCATCGCCGATTAAGTTTTCGGTTACCCCTGCGCAGTACACGCATACCGGTGCTTCTTTAGGCGAGCATACTGAGCAGGTTTTATCAGCATTAGGCTTTGATGAAGAAAAAATCAAGGCCTGTCGCAGTGCGGGTGTGGTTGCATAACGTTAAACTATAACCACAACTGATTTATCGGAGTGGTTATGGAAAGTGGGGTTGTGCTTTATATGCTGGGCACCTTAGCAATTGCTGTGGTGCTCGGCTTAGCCTCTTATGCAATTCATTTGCATATCAAATTACGTGAACGTCAACAGGCTAAACCGCTAGAGGTAACTGATGCTGGCGGAATAAGTTGTGAACAACGTCATGCCATGCGTCGAGCCAATTTAATTGAACAGCTAGAGCGGCTAGCGATGGCGGCCTTAAATGATGGCGTCAATATTTCAGAAATCACTATTCGTAGTCGTTATTTGTTGGATCATTTAGATCCAGAACAGCATATGCGCGAACGCTTTAGCGGCATTTATCTTCATTATGAAGCCGTTAAAGACTTTGCCATTAAAGAAGCGCGTGATGAATTAACTGCCGCTGAGCGTCGTCAAGAAGACCTTGAGCGTCAACGTGCTGAGCAAAAAAATGGTGAGCAAGTAAGGAAGGCTTTACAAGAGTTACTAAAGCTTCGCGATATCAGTGCATTAAATTAATGCGCTGATGAGAAGAGATATGAGATAAATGGTACCCGGGACCGGCACAGCCAACCCAGCATTAATGCTGGTTAGCGAGTGCCTTGGTGTTAATTTGGGTGTCAGATTAAGCGCTCAGTTTAACTTTTGGCTTCTTGATTCGATATCGTTCAGCCCATGCAATTACTTCACTGGCCTGCCACCGTGGGTGTCCGTCACCTTTTTTGCTTGGCGTAGCTATCTTGTCAGGGAAGCTTTCTAATGTGCAATAGTGCTCTAGCACATACCGTTCACTGCACTTTAAGTACTGCGCCACCAGCTTTGAATCCCAAAGGTCGTGCTGAATTGGAATTTGACGTGCAAGGTGCTCTTTAATGCTGCGCATTTCGTCTAATAATTCTTTAAAAGCAAGTTGTTCGTTCACGGCTAAATCTCAATGTGTTACCCGTTCCATCAGTCGACTTGAATCCGTCCCGCGTTAATAAATTAAAAACTCACTTGGGAGCCTTGCCCTTAAACTCATTAGCAATCATTTGCTTTCGTAGCTCTGCATCGA
>CAYYWS010000077.1:7727-8789 GCA_964473955.1 uncultured Paraperlucidibaca sp.
CCAAAGCTCAAGTATCTGCTTCTGTTCAGCGCTCATGTGCCCCGGCGTTGTTACCGCTGGACTTTGACTTAGTGCCACCAGTGCATCGCTTACAGCGACCTCTTTGTGCTTATAAATACGTCGGCTGCCATGGCTACCACTTGAGCCTGAAACACTTAATGACGTTTTCCAAATAAAGCCACTAGCATCGGCGCTAACCAAGATGACGGCTGATATTTTGTGTCGATGGTTTTCGAGTGAATATCTCATGTGCCTCATTCGTCTAACTCATTCATTGAAGGCACCTTAAATTTTAGAGTGACCCAGTCAAGAGTTGGCTCCATAAAGATGATGTTTACCGCTTCTTGACGAGTTTCTGCGTCATTGACGCGCCCAACCAGAGGGCGAAGAGACTTAAGCATGCTCGCTTCAAGTCTCTGCCTAATTGCAATTTTTCGTCTGCGCCTACTCATTAGGCGAAACTTGCGAGGCTGGTAATAGCCGTTTGTTTCAGAAATCATAAGGTAACGACTTAAAAATCCGCTCATACCCGCACCTCGCTATTGCTTTTCCCCTGAACCCAAGCCCCAAACAGCGGCTTAAACTTATTGAACCGATCAACCAGCTTCTGCTCGATTGGATCAAATGGCGTGCCGCGTGTGGTTCGCACAACGCGATTGGCTTGGCTTTTTGCCGGCACACCGACATCGATGCGCCAGCGCGTAACAGTTGCTGTATGGATCTTGATGTTGGTGGCGGCCTTAACTGCTTTGATGATGTCAGCAGTGGCGGCGCCCTCAAGTAGCAGCTTTTTGGCGGCAGCAAACTGCTCAGCTCGGTCGATTTGTCTTGGCATTAGCTGGCCTCCTCATAAGCGCAAGCGTCGGCTTCACGCATAACGCCTTGCATATTTCGATGCATTTGTTCGCGCGCTGCATACACAGCCGCTCGGCATGGCGCAGTTTTGTGCCAGTCATCAGCGCTGCTCTCCATGGGTGGTGTTTTAACAATGCCGTTCGGGGTTTCCCCAAAGAAAAACCAGCCATTGCCGTGGCGCTTGCCGACACACATCAGCGTCCATGT
>CAYYWS010000078.1:0-8707 GCA_964473955.1 uncultured Paraperlucidibaca sp.
GGAAAACCTTCATAGTCTTGACGCACATCTTCCGGCTTCTCTTCACCTTTGGTGCAATAGGCCATGCAGCACTCAGCACGTGGTGTGCCGGGATTTTCGACAAAAATACGCACACCAATGCCTTCGCTGTTTTGTTTGGCCAGCAGATCGCGCAGATAAGCCTGTGCCGACTCTGTAATGACCATATTACTCACTGCTTGTACGGGTGTATCACTCATAAAAAAACCTCAGTACAGATGGACTACAATGCCTGCAGTATAGCACCCACCATGGGTGATGAATCTGCTATCATATTCATTCATTTTTTTTGATATATGGTTTGTCTCAATGTCGTCTAGCCTAACTCGTGCCCAGCGTATTCAACAATTTAAGCAGTCTTTAAATGAGCGCATTCTGATCATTGATGGCGCCATGGGCACCATGATTCAGCGCCATAAGCTTGAAGAAGCCGATTATCGTGGCGAACGCTTTGCAGATTGGCCTCGCGACCTAAAAGGCAATAACGACCTGTTGGTGTTAACTCAGCCTAACATTATTCGTGATATTCACGATGCCTATTGCGCCGCTGGTGCTGACATTATTGAAACTAACTCATTTAATGGCACCAAAGTGTCTATGTCTGACTATGGCATGGAATCCTTGGTCACTGAGTTAAATAAATCTGCCGCCGCTCTTGCCCGCCAAGTTGCAGATGAATGGACTGCGCGTGAACCCCACAAACCACGTTATGTCGCCGGTGTTGTTGGCCCAACGTCACGCACTTGCTCGATCTCGCCGGATGTAAACAATCCGTCATTTCGTAACATCAGCTTTGATGAGCTGGTCAGTGACTATCGTGAAGCGACGTTTGCCCTCATTGATGGCGGTGCTGACCTAATTTTGATCGAAACAGTGTTTGATACGCTCAATGCCAAAGCAGCGATTTTTGCTGTGCAAGGGGTGTTTGAAGAGCTAGGTTTTGAGCTGCCAATCATGATTTCCGGCACCATTACAGATGCCTCTGGTCGTACCCTGTCAGGCCAAACCGCCGAAGCTTTCTGGCACTCTGTGCGCCATGCCAAGCCAATTTCCATTGGTTTTAACTGTGCGCTTGGTGGTAAAGAGTTACGTCCCTATGTGCAAGAACTGGCCAATAAAGCAGACACCTATGTCAGTGCTCACCCCAACGCAGGCCTACCGAATGCCTTTGGTGAATATGATGAAACCGCAGCCGAAACCGCGGCCATCATTGACGAATTTGCTGCCAGTGGCTTTTTAAACATTGTCGGTGGTTGCTGTGGTACCACGCCGGAGCATATTCAAGCCATTGCTCAAGCAGTTGCAAAGCACCCACGCCGTGAAGTGCCGAGTTTTGTACCCGCCTGCAAACTCTCTGGACTAGAGCCCTTCATCATTAATGAAGAAAGCCTGTTTGTGAACGTTGGTGAGCGCACCAATGTCACCGGCTCAAAAAAGTTCGCTCGCCTGATTCGTGAAGAAAATTATGCTGAAGCACTCGATGTAGCCCGTGAGCAGGTCGAAGCTGGCGCACAAATTATCGACATCAACATGGACGAAGGCATGCTCGACTCTGAGCGAGCCATGGTGGTCTTTCTTAACCTGATTGCCACCGAGCCAGACATTTGCCGTGTGCCCATCATGATTGACTCATCAAAATGGGAAATCATTGAGGCCGGCCTGAAGTGTGTGCAAGGCAAGCCCATCGTCAACTCGATCTCGATGAAAGAAGGCGTAGCAGAGTTTAAGGAACGTGCGCGTTTATGCATGCGTTATGGCGCGGCAGTCATTGTCATGGCTTTTGATGAACAAGGCCAAGCGGACACCGAAGCGCGCAAAAACGAAATCTGCAAACGCTCTTACGACATTTTGGTCAATGAAGTGGGCTTCCCACCAGAAGACATCATTTTTGACCCAAACGTGTTTGCAGTCGCCACCGGTATTGAAGAGCACAACAACTACGCTGTTGATTTCATAAACTCCTGTGCCTTTATTAAGCGCGAACTGCCTTGGGCCAAAATTTCTGGCGGCATTTCCAACGTCTCATTCTCCTTCCGTGGCAACGAGCCAGTACGTGAAGCCATTCACTCGGTATTTTTGTATCACGCTATTCGTAATGGCCTGACCATGGGCATTGTGAATGCGGGTCAGTTAGCCATTTATGATGACTTACCTGCACTGCTCAAAGAGCGTGTTGAAGACGTTATTCAAAACCGTCGTGAAGACGGCACAGAGCGCCTGCTAGAAATTGCGGAACAATTCCGTGGTGATGGCAGCAAAGCCGTGGTTGAAGACGAAGCTTGGCGCTCCCTGCCAGTTGGTAAGCGTCTTGAGCATGCCTTGGTGAAGGGCATTACCGCATTTATTGTGGAAGACACCGAAGAGGCTAGACTGAGTGTAGAGCGCCCAATTCATGTGATTGAAGGTCCATTAATGGACGGCATGAATGTGGTTGGTGACCTGTTTGGCGCCGGCAAAATGTTCCTGCCGCAGGTGGTTAAGTCCGCTCGGGTAATGAAACAGGCGGTTAACCACTTAATTCCTTTTATTGAAGAGGAAAAAGCCGGTGTGATTGAAGCCAAAGGCAAAGTGCTGATGGCGACAGTGAAAGGCGATGTGCATGACATTGGCAAAAACATTGTTGGCGTGGTGTTAGGCTGTAATGGTTACGACATTGTCGACATGGGCGTGATGGTGTCTTGCGAAAAAATCCTGCAAGCCGCACGTGATGAAAAAGTCGACATTATTGGTCTGTCTGGCTTGATCACGCCCTCACTGGACGAGATGGTACATGTGGCGCGTGAAATGCAGCGCCAAGGCTTTAACATTCCACTGATGATTGGTGGTGCCACCACGTCGAAAGCACACACAGCGGTTAAGATTGATCCGCAATACCAGAATGATGCCGTGGTATATGTCGCTGACGCCTCGCGTGCTGTTGGTGTTGTTACCACCTTGCTAAGCAAAGATATGAAACCGGCGTTCATCAAAGAGCGTCGAGAAGAATATGCCGTGGTACGTGAGCGTATTAATAATCGTCAGCCCTTGTCTGCACGCCTGCCCTATCAGCAAGCGGTGACACAAGGCCTGCAAACCGACTGGAACAAAGCCACGCCAGTGAAGCCCAATAAACTGGGTGTTACCACGCTGGATAACTATCCACTCACTGAGTTAATGCCCTTTATTGATTGGACCCCATTTTTCATTTCCTGGGATCTGCATGGCAAATACCCGGCCATTTTGGACGATGCCGTAGTCGGTGAAGCAGCACGCAACTTATTCAGTGATGCTCAGAACATGCTGAAACAGTTGGTAGCGCAAGACAGTTTGCGCGTGCGAGCGGTGTTTGGCTTGTGGGCCGCCAACCGTATTGGTGCCGATGATATTCGTGTATGGCAAGACGAAAATCGCCAACAACCATTGGGTGAAATTCACTGCCTACGTCAGCAAAGTGAAAAAGTCAGCGGCAAAGCTAACTTCTCCTTAGCAGACTTTGTTGCACCGCTAGATTCAGGTGTCACCGACTACGTTGGCGGTTTTGCCGTATCGGTACACGGTGCTGATGAGTTAGCACAGCACTACGAAGCCGCTGGTGATATGTACAACAGTATTCTTATTAAGTCTTTGGCTGACCGTTTTGCCGAAGCCATGGCCGAGCACCTGCATTTGCGCGTGCGCAAAGAGTATTGGGGTTATGCACCGGATGAAACACTGGATAATGCTGACTTAATTGCTGAAAAATATGTTGGTATTCGTCCAGCCCCCGGCTACCCCGCCTGCCCTGAGCATAGCGAAAAAGTCACACTGTTTAACTGGTTGGATGCACCGGGTCGTGCGGGCATGCAGCTCACTGAGCACTTTGCGATGTTGCCGGCAGCAGCTGTTTCCGGATGGTACTTTGCTCATCCAGAAGCCACCTACTTTAATGTCGGTAAAATTGGCAAAGATCAGGTTCAAGACTATGCCAATCGTAAGGGCTGGGACTTGAGCGTAGCTGAGCGTTGGCTTGCGCCAAATTTAGGGTATGATCCGGCATAACAAAGAAGATGACCTTGAGGTCACCGCTGTTATGTCAAATCAACATTATCGCAATGCGCCGCCACCCGGCGGCAATAAACGCTCCAAAGCACGCGCGGTGTTAAGCCGTGTGCTGCGCAGCGGTTTTAATATTGCCGGCACCCGCCAGACCGACTTAGACGAAAATGCCGAACAAGCAGAAATTTTCGTCTTGTCCGGCATTGTCATTACCATCGTATCCATAGGCGCCATTTGGTTAGGCCTGTGGTTACTCATTGAGTATGTTGGTTAGAACTTAGGTGTCTGCATGCTGCGCTGCCACCAGCGTAATAACAACTGATCCATCGAATGGGTAGCAGCCAAACCTAGACGCTGACCCAGCGTAGATTTCGTACGCCAATGCAAGGCAAACAAATCTGCAGTTTTGGCACGCTCACGCAAATAATCATCACTGGTTTTAATCTCATCAATCAAACCAAGAGCAATGGCTCGGCTACCATACCAATGCTCACCGGTACCCACTCGATCAATGTCCAAGCTGCTACGCCACTGCTGCACAAATTCTTTAAACAACGCATGAGTGTCATCTAAATCTTCTTGAAACTTCTGACGACCCGCTTCGGTGTTTTCACCCAAAACCGTTAGGGTGCGTTTGTATTCACCAGCGGTCATCAGCTCCACATCAACATCATGGCGCTTTAATAAGCGGTGCACATTGGGAATCTGTGCCACTACACCGATCGAGCCTACCACTGCAAACGGCGCCGCTAACAAACGGTTAGCAATTGCGGCCATTAAATAACCGCCACTCGCCGCTACTTTATCAACACACACCGTCAGTTTTAAACCGGCTTCGCGAATACGCACCAACTGTGATGCTGCCAAGCCATAACCATGGACCATGCCACCTGGGCTTTCTAATAGCAGCAATACTTCATCTTGCTCTTTATTAGCCACGGCCAACAAAGCAGATACCTCATGGCGTAAATGAGCCACAGCAGAGGCCGCAATATCACCCTTAAACTGCAGCACAAATAATTTAGGTTTTACCGGTGCCGGGTCTTTGCTTTTCGCACGCTTTTTATCGTCTTTTGAACGCTGCTTACGAGCCTTTTTTTCCAGTTTCCATTGCGCGTCATCCCACACCAACGTGCGCAAGGCATCTGCCTCAGCTTCATAACGGTCATTTAACGCTTCAACTTCTAAATGCCCCGACTGTAGCCCAGGCAGGTCTTCTCGACGTATGCGTGCCGCCAAACTAATGATCAGCACAACCACCACTAAAACAGTGACACTTTTGATTAAAAACAAGCCGTAATCGGCAAAAAATTCCCACATGATCAACGTTTCTCAGTCAGACAAAATTCAATTAAGGCACGAGCAATACTGCCGTGCGGAGGAATCAGCGGTAAATTATCAGCATGAAAAAAGCCTGCTTCGGCAATTTCATCATCCTGCAAAACAAGTTCACCGCCAGCATAATCAGCGACAAACCCTAACATTAAGTTGCTGGGAAATGGCCAGGCTTGGCTGCTGAAATAGCGTAGATTTTTAATCTCTACACCGACCTCTTCACGCACTTCGCGGATAAAGGTTTCTTCAACACTTTCGCCCACTTCAACAAAACCTGCCAGCGCACTAAACATGCCATTTTTAAAACGATGAGCACGTGCTAATAAAATTTCATGGCCACGTCTAACTACACCAATCACACAGGGATTGATGCGCGGATAGGCGCTAAAGCCACACTGGGTGCAAACACGAGCACGTTCATTTTGTGGATGAGCGCCCATCACACCACCACAGCGGCCACAAAAACGATGATTACGTGACCAGTCATGCACTTGTAATGCACGTGCCGCCAGCGAGAAAAAAGCATGATCAATTTGTGGCAGCAACTGTCGCAGCTCGATCCAGTCATAAGGCTCTAATGGGTCTGTGGCCTGCGGCATTTCTACCGTAAACACAGGTCTACCCTGCCAATAACCCAAAAAAAGCAGCTCTTGTTTGGCTTCAATTTGCCACATCAGTTCGCCATATTCAGGCAGCGACTGCAGATCTGCTTTTAGCAACAGCGATGTACTACTTAATGCCACCAGCAGTGCATCGCGAGGGATGTTGCCGTCAAAATGCGCGGCTGAGATAAAGTGCTGGCTCATCCGCGTGGATCTAAACGTCGGAACAAACAGTCTCCGGCTACTGTTTTATCAAGAACGGCCAAACGCTGCTCATGCGCTGCTAACTCATCTGCCGATGGCAAAATAATCGGCAGCGGTTGGCGCTCTGCACTTAAGCGGCGAATGGTTTCTTGCGCTTGTCCGCCATTGTCGGCACTGGCTGCATCACCATCATGCAACGACAAGCCTACTTGGCCACCGGTCATGGCCAAATAGACATCAGCCAAAATCTCGGCATCTAACAAAGCGCCGTGATAACTACGGTCACGTTGATTAGCGCCATAACGACGTGCCAGGGCATCAAGATTGTTTTTCTGACCCGGATGTTTGTTGCGGGCCAACACCAAGGTATCGAGCACTTTGCATAGTGACGACAAGGTTGGCCGCTGCAGCATGGCCAGCTCATTATCCAAAAAGCCCATATCGAATGGTGCGTTGTGAATCACCAACTCGGCGCCATCAACAAAATTTAAAAAGCGGTCGGCTACTTCATTAAAACGCGGCATGCCAGACAAAAACTCGTTGGTAATGCCGTGCACGGCCACCGCTTCTTCATCAATTTCACGATCAGGCTGTAAATATTGATGAAAATGACGGCCCGTTAAGCGACGATTAACCAGCTCCACACAACCAATTTCGATCAAACGATGGCCTTGCAGCGGGTACAAACCCGTGGTTTCTGTATCCAAAATTATTTGCCGCATGCTGCACTCGCTGTTGCGTTATCAATGGCTAAATTCGCTAAACGATCCACTGCTTCGTTACCGGGATCACCGGCATGGCCTTTCACCCAACGCCAATTTATATCGTGTAATGCGGATACTTGATCTAAGGCCTGCCACAAATCCGCATTTTTCACCGGCTGTTTGGCCGCTGTTTTCCAGCCACGTTGTTTCCAACCAGCCAACCATTCCGTCATGCCTTTGCGTAAATACTCAGAGTCTGTCCACAACGTTACTTTGCTAGGGTTTTTTAATGCTCGCAGTGCTTCTAACGCAGCCATTAGCTCCATACGGTTGTTGGTTGTCATGGCCTCATAACCAGACAGCTCACGTTGATGTGGCCCCGCCATTAACAAAGCACCCCAGCCACCAGGACCTGGGTTACCGCGACATGCGCCGTCGGTATAAATAATCACATCCACGCTTAATTACTCTCCTTAAAACTACGAGAAGTTGGCAGCAAACCCGGCTGCCAGCTAGTCTTTTCGGGACGCACCACAAGCGGTGGCCGTGGTCGACAATGGGTTTGTTTTTGCCAATGCTGAACACTCCATTGCGACATAAACGGTAACCACAACTGCCATTGATCATTCCAATGCTTAGCCATACGATGATTCAGCAGACTAAGTTTACGATTGTCGCCCCAAAATGCAGACTTCAATACCATGCCTTGGCTACGGCAAAACGGCATACCAATTTGACACCACAGCGACAATGACGACTTTTGACTGATCACAAATAGTTGACCGTCTTCGCTTAAGCAGCCAATTAATTGATTTAACAAACGCGACAAATCTGGATGTAGCTCATCATCCATTAACAACACCACCGCATCCAAACTACAGGGCTTAAACGGCAAATGGCTAAAGCTACATTGCACATACGCAAGCTGACGCGGCAAAGGCGTTGGCCCAGCCTGAAACACCTGTTGCATGCCGGGCATGTCTAGCGGCAACTTTTTAGAGCCCTGACCCACTACCACCGCGACATCACCCACGCACTGACCAAGCAGTAGCTGCACCTGCTCAGTCAAACGCAAATGACAACGTTGTTCAGGCATGTTCATTTCGTAAGATGGTTGCAGCAAGTTCATGGTCATGTTCCGCTGTCGTTTGGGCAATGATCGCACAGGCTTGAGCAAAGCAAGCTATTATTCATTAGACCGTCATCAACCGATAAGCTCAAAATCATGACTATTTTTCCAATTGCTTGTTTTCTCGACAACTATATTTGGTGCATTCAAGATGAAAACAACCTTTGGGTTGTTGATCCAGGTGATGCCGACCCTGTACTTGCTTATATCAAACAACACGCACTTAGCTTGGGTGGCATATTGCTTACCCACCATCATGCCGATCATACCGGTGGGGTCAATGCCCTACTGGCTCATAAACAGGTTGCTGTGTATGGGCCTGAAGAGACTACACAGTGGGCCAGCCATATAGTGCATGGTGGCGATACATTGAATCTAAACATTGGTCAGGCCCAAATTCTGTTTGTTGGTGCCCATACACGTGGCCACATTGCTTATTATTTTGCCAGCGCTAAGGCCTTATTCTGTGGCGACACACTCTTTAGTGCAGGTTGTGGCCGCCTTTTTGAGGGCACCCCCGAAGACTTAGAACGTGCATTGTCATGTATCAACTCCTTGCCTGCTGATACCAAGCTCTACCCTACTCACGAATACACTATGAGTAACTTAGCCTTTGCTAAACGTGTAGAACCAGACAATCAGGCAATTGTGGAATATACCCAATGGGTACAAGGTCGGCGCGACCAAGCACGGCCTAGCCT
>CAYYWS010000079.1:0-8531 GCA_964473955.1 uncultured Paraperlucidibaca sp.
ACGTTGTTCGCGCGGACTTGGTTTAAGTAGCAGAAGGTTGCCAACAAAAATGGCAGCCACAAACAACATGACCAGCAAAAACATGCCCATATCAAAGTCGCTCAGTTGTTAAGTCGCGCAGTCTAGCAGGCTGCAGCCAGTGCAAGGAAGTTTATAGATAAAGTCAGCACTGGCACGACGAACAGCACTGGCCATATAAACAGTATTGGGTTATGGTTAATCAACGCCTATTTAATAGCAGAGAATCCGCATGCAACCATTAACGATTCGCCAATCCGAAATTCTCGACTTTATTCGTGAGTGCGTACAAGACACGGGCATGGCACCCACTCGTGCTGAAGTAGCCATTCGTTTTGGTTTTCGCTCTAAAACTGCCGCAGCAGACCATTTACGTGCATTAGAAAGCAAAGGTTATATCAAGCTGCATGCCGAGCGTTCACGTGGCATTCAGCTATTAATAGAAGATGAAGTTGAAAGTGACTTAATTCCGGTCATTGGCTCGGTAGCTGCGGGACTTCCGCTAGAGGCCGTAGAAAATCATGACCACAGCCTGCCAGTACCACGTGGTTTGTTCAGTAAGCGCCCCACCTATTTATTACGCGTTCGTGGTGAATCCATGAAAGATGCCGGCATTTTAGATGGCGACTTAATTGCGGTGTACAAAACTGGTATTGCCCGCGCCGGGCAAATTGTTATTGCTCGCATCGACAACGAAGTCACGGTGAAATACTTAGACTATGAAAAGAAAAATGTGAAGTTGGTTCCTGCCAACCCCACGTTTGAGCCACAAATTATTTCACCCGATAAAGTCGTTATTGAGGGTGTATTTGTTGGCCTAATCCGCGATAGCTTTGTGACTTAACACAGGCCTAACGTTGAAGAGCCCCGCGCTCTTCGGCGTAATCCATTAGGCGTAAAACTTTTGCCTTTTTGGCAGCAATTTGCTCAGGATCGCCCAGTCCTTCTAATGGCAATGGCATTTGTTTTAATACTTCAATAACGCCCAGCAAGTCATTGATTTCACGAACCATATCTTGTGCATTATTAGTACTACCATTTGGGTGGCCATCATCCCAGCCAAAACGCATAGCCTTGGTGGTGGCGTGAATCACTTCCGAGCACTCTTCTGCTAAACATGCCAACACATGTTCTAACGGACTCATGCTGATGTCCCAGTTTGAATTAATTCGATCTTGTAACCATCGGGGTCTTCAACAAAAGCAATCACGGTGGTGCCGTGCATCATCGGCCCTGCTGCACGCGTCACTTTTCCACCCTTGGCTAGCACCGCCTCACAAGCTGCATAGGCATCGGGCACCGCCAGCGCTACATGACCATAACCATTGCCTAAATCATAACTACTAGTGTCCCAGTTATGTGTCAGCTCCAGCTCTGCTCCGCCATCACCAAAACCTAAAAATGCCAAGGTAAATTTGCCACCCGGGTAGTCGTTGCGGCGAATTAACTGCATGCCGAGTACTTGTGTATAAAACGCGATGGAACGATCTAAGTCACCCACTCGTAACATGGTGTGCAAAATACGCATGAAAAACCTCTTATCCGGCTAAATGTTTTGATGCAACAGCATATAGATGACAACGCTGAAATTAAAGATTCATCCGTGAGTCACACCATCGCCATCATTGACCGCCACGCTCTGTTTGCTTGTTTAGCACCCACTCCAAAAGCACACCAAGGAGCAAGACATCGTGAAGCTGATCAATTTTGAAGAAGGGAATAATAATCCAAGTGCAAACCCACATTTTCATGACGTGGTTGAGCGTGCCGTGAGTCGTCGCAATCTGCTAAAAAGTGGCTTAGGGCTTTCCGCCGCCATGTTTTTAGGCGGATCGCTAACTGCCTGTGATGACGACAACAAAGACCAAGAGCCTAACACCGAATTACCAGCTGCACGACTTGGCTTCACAGCAGTGCCTGCCAACAGTGGCAGCACGATCACTGTCCCGGAAGGATACGACTACCACGTACTAGCTCCCTGGGGTGGTGCTTTATTCTTTAATTCACCTGCATGGAAAGGTGACGCCTCTGAATCTGGCGAAGAACAAGCCCTGCAAATTGGTGAAAACCATGATGGCATGCACTTCTTCCCAATGAATGGCACATCCAATAGTGAAGGTATCTTGGTAATTAACCATGAATATGTGAATTACGAGTACCTGTTTAAGCCCGAAGCGGGCATGACCTACCCAGACAAGTGGACCTTGGACAAAGTGCTTAAAGCTCAAAATGCTCATGGCATCACCGTTGCCCATGTCAAAAAAGTCAGTGGTCAGTGGGAAATCGTAGTTGGCTCTCGTTTTAATCGTCGCATAACCGGCAATAGCCGCATGGAAATCACTGGCCCTGCTGCTGGCAGCGACTTGATGAAAACCAGCACTGACACGACTGGTCTAACGGCATATGGCACCCTAAACAACTGCGGTAATGGCATTACCTTGTGGGGCACTTACCTAACTTGTGAGGAAAACTTTAACGGCTATTTCGGCTCACTTAACTCAAGTGCTGCGCTAACACCCGCGATGACACGTTATGGTTACAGACCAAACGGTTTTGGTTATCGCTGGCATGAGCTTGATGAACGCTTTGATTATGACCTTGAGCCTAATGAAGGCAACCGTTTTGGCTGGATTGTCGAAATTGACCCGATGGACCCAACCTCAACACCGAAGAAGCGCACTGCGCTAGGCCGTTTCAAGCATGAAAACACCGCCATGGCACTGGCCAAAGATGGCCGTGTGGTGGTTTATATGGGTGATGACCAAGCTAATGACTATGTCTATAAGTTTGTTTCTGATGGCATCTATAAAGAAGGTGACTTAGCTAACAATCGCGATTTATTGGATGCCGGCAAGCTCTATGTGGCTCGTTTTGATAACGGCGATGTTACAGGCGACATGATGGGCCCAGGTGAATGGCTGCTGCTGGATAAAGCTGCTAATACAACACTGGCAGCAGACAGCAGTTTTCCAGACCAAGCCAGCATTTTGATTAATACCCGTTTAGCAGCTGACGCTGTTGGCGCCACCAAAATGGACCGCCCTGAGTGGGTTTGTGTTCACCCCAGCACTGGCGATGTCTACATCACCATGACCAACAACAGTGGCCGCACCAGCACAGATGATGCCAACCCACGAGCCGGCAACCGCTTTGGCCAGATTGTGCGATGGACCGAAAATGGCAATGATGCTGCGGCAACCAGCTTTAACTGGGACATCTTTGTTTTGGCCGGCAACCCAACGCCTGAGGCGGGCCAAACCGGCTTAAATCGTGGCTCTGACAATGTCACTGTCGACAACACCTTTAACAGCCCTGATGGCTTGGCGTTCTCGCCTAATGGTCTGCTGTGGATTCAAACCGACGGCAGCAATGCCAACACCGGTCGAAACGCTGGCCAAGGTAATAACCAAATGCTGGTTGCAGACACCGTGTCCAAAGAAATTCGTCGTTTCTTAGTGGGGCCAGATGGCTGTGAAATCACTGGCATCACCTTCACACCAGACATGCGCACCGTGTTTATCAATGTGCAACATCCTGGCGAAAACAGTGGACCAAGAGCCGTTTCAGCGCCTGCTGGTGAAAGCATCGAAAGCTTTTTAGCACGCAACCCAACGGAGTTCAGTCAATGGCCACAAGGTGCGCCTGGCACGAATGGTGAGACGATGGGCAGACCACGCTCTGCCACCGTTGTTATTTGGAAAAAAGATGGCGGCTTCCTAGCCACTTAATCCGCTCGTTGAACATAAAAAACCCGTGCTAGTTGCCTGGCACGGGTTTTTTATTAAGCACTAATCGTGATTAGTTCAGTCGTTCAATCACGGTGGCAATGCCTTGGCCCAAGCCAATACACATAGTTGCCAGACCGATCTGGGTGTCTTTTTGTTCCATCACGTTCAGCAAGGTGGTGGTGATACGTGCACCCGAGCAACCCAGTGGGTGACCCAAAGCAATCGCACCGCCGTTGTGGTTAACCTTGGCATCGATTTGATCGAGCAAGTTCAAACCTTTCAACACCGCCAAACCTTGTGCAGCAAAAGCTTCGTTCAGCTCAACAGTTTGGATGTCATCAATCGACAAGCCAGCACGTTGCAAGGCTTTTTGCGTTGCAGGTACTGGACCCCAACCCATGATCGCCGCTTCACAGCCAGCAACAGCCATTGAGCGGATCTTAGCGCGTGGCTTCAAACCTAAGGACTGGGCACGCTCTGCACTCATGATTAACATGGCGGAAGCACCATCGGACAGTGCCGATGAAGTACCCGCTGTCACAGTACCGCCTTTAGGGTTAAAGGCAGGACGCAATGAAGCTAGCTGTTCCAACGAGGCATCTTGACGAATCACTTCATCAATTTCGCAGAGTTGGCGGAAGCCATTGGCATCATGACCTTCAATGCCGATGATTTCATTTTTGAAGCGACCAGCCAGCGTGGCATCCCATGCTTTTTGGTGTGAACGCAGGCCCATCTCGTCTTGCATCTGACGTGAAATGCCATTCATCATGCCCAGCATTTCAGCGGTCAAACCCATCATGTTCGACGCTTTAGCATAGTGCTTAGAGGCCGCTGGGTTTAAGTCGATGCCATGCATCATGCCGACGTGGCCCATATGCTCTACACCACCAATCACAAACACATCACCTTGGCCGGTCATGATTTGGGCAGCAGCAGTATGCAGCGCTTGCATGGATGAACCACACAGACGGTTTACGGTTTGGCCTGGTACCGTGCGTGGCAGCTCGGCCAGCATGGCGATGTTACGGGCAATGTTCATGCCCTGTTCTAGGGTTTGGTTAACACAACCCCAGATCACATCTTCCACTTCATTCGGGTCAACACAGGGGTTACGCTTAAACAGCGCTTTCACCAGCTCGGCCGACAGGCTATCGGCACGTACATTGCGGAACATGCCATTTTTGGTACGGCCCATGGCGCTACGTACGCCATCGACAATCACCACATCACGCGGATTCAAAGTCGTCATTATTAGGCTCCTAGATCAGCCGAAAAATTTCTGGTTATTGGCAGCCATGTCTTGCAACAGCTTAGGCGCCTCGTAGGCTTTGCCTAAATGTGCAAACTTGGCACATAACGCAACATAGTTGGCTACGCCCATCTGATCGACATAACGGCAAGCACCACCACGGAATGGCGGGAAGCCAATACCCATGATCAGCGCCATATCGGCCTCAGCAGCCGAAGCCACAATTTTTTCTTCCAAGCAGCGCGCAATTTCGTTAACCATTGGAATCATCAAACGCGCAATGATTTCGTCAGCTTCAAACTCTTTACGCTCGCCCACAACCGGTGCAATCAACTCATAGGTTGTTGGATCAACTACTTTCTTAGGCTTGCCCTTCTTGTCTTGTTCGTAGACATAGAAGCCCTTGCCATTTTTCTGACCATAACGGGTGTTGTCGAACATGATCTCTGTTGCCGACTTGTAGTCTGGCTTCATGCGATCAGGGAAACCGTCCGCCATCACTTTGGCAGCGTGTACACCAGTGTCGATACCCACCACGTCGAGCAAGTAAGCAGGACCCATAGGCCAGCCAAAACGCTCCATGACCTTGTCGATGGCCTGGAAGTCAGCGCCGTCACGTACCAGCATGTCGAAACCACCGAAATACGGGAACAACACACGGTTCACTAAGAAGCCGGGGCAGTCGTTAACCACAATCGGGGTTTTGCCCATTTGCTGTGCCAACTTAACCGTTGCAGCAACGGCTTCGTCTGATGACTGCTCACCACGAATCACTTCCACCAACGGCATCATGTGCACTGGGTTAAAGAAATGCATGCCGACAAAGTTTTGTGGACGCTTTAAGCCTTTGGCCAATGAGGTGATGGAAATGGTTGAAGTGTTAGACGCCAAAATCGTGTCTTCAGCTACCAAACCTTCCACTTCGCTCAATACGGCAGTTTTCACTTTGGCATTTTCGACTACCGCTTCAATCACGATATCAACTTCTTTGAAGTCACCGTAGTTCAGCGTTGGGCGAATGCTGGACAGCACTTTACCCATTTTGTCGGCAGTCAAACGGCCTTTAGCCACTTGGTTCGACAGCAGTTTAGTCGCTTCGCCCATGCCCAAATCTAAGGCCTCGGAACGAATGTCCTTCATGATGATTGGTGTGCCTTTGCTGGCTGACTGGTAAGCAATACCGCCACCCATAATGCCTGCACCCAATACCGCAGCTTGTTTAATGTCTTTAGCAGACTTAGCGGCGTGAGCTTTTGAGGCTTTTTTAACTGCTTGATCAGCCATGAACAGACCAATCAAAGCATTGGCTTGTGGAGTTACCGCAGCCTTAGCAAAGAACTGTGATTCCACTTTAATGGCTTCATCACGGCCTAGGCCAGCATGACCTTGCATGGCCTGCAACGCCAGCTTAGGTGCTGGATAGTTAGGACCTGCTTTGCCAGCAATCACGGCATTAGCAGTGTTAAACGCCATCATTTGCTCAAGGTTGTTGAGCTTAACGGGGTCTAGTTTTTCTTGGCGACGCGCTTTCCAGTCTAGCTTGCCAGCAATGGCTTGCTTAACTAAATCAATGGCAGCATCACGCAGTAATTCTGGTGTAACAACCGCATCAACAGCACCGGTTTTCAGAGCGGCATCTGGGCGTTGTTCGCTACCACCGGCAATCCACTCAGCGGCATTGTCGATACCAATTACACGGCTTAAACGCACGGTGCCACCAAAGCCTGGGAACAAACCCAGCTTGACTTCTGGCAGGCCTACTTTGGCTGCAGTCGACATAACACGGTAGTCACAAGCCAAACACATTTCAAAACCACCACCCAGCGCGATGCCATTGATGGCAACCACGGTAGGTACTGGCAGATCTTCAAAAGCGTTAAATACGCTGTTGGCCTTTAATGTCCATTCCGCCACGCTGGCTTCGCCACCGGCAAACATTGGGCCAAATTCTGTGATGTCAGCACCGACGATAAAGACACTCTTAGCCGAGGTCACTACAACGCCTTTAATGCTGCTATCTGCTTTAATCGCCTCACTTGCGGCTGCCAGTTCTTGCACTGTAATAGCACTGAACTTGTTAACCGACTCGTTGGCGAGATCGAATTTGAGCTCCGCGAGGCCATTATCCAGCGCAGTTACGCTGATGGCCGATCCCGAATAAATCATGCAATGATCTCCCGTTTTTATGGTGATGACACACGCCTGCTTAAGCCACCAAGGCTGTTAATACATTACGGCGGGTGACAAGAGTTTACGCATCTGGACAGGTTTTGGCAGGGTGCGCCCAATCATTTCCACCCTTTTTTGTGACTGCAAAGTCAGTTTTTCGACTTTGCAGCATCCTCTTCATCTTTTTCCGCGTCGTGCCAAACCTCAAAACGATCTGCCACCGCCGCGAAAACCGAACCCTCTGGATACTCGCCTTCACTCGACAAGCTACCGGCGGCGCGACCCAATAATAACTCAACCGCTTCTTCAACTCGGCTAACAGCATAAATCCTAAATTGGCCGGCTTTTACCGCCGCCAGCACATCACTACGCAGCATTAAATGGCGCACGTTCTGCACCGGAATTACCACACCCTGCTCACCGGTTAAGCCTTTTAATTGGCAGGCCGCAAAAAAGCCTTCAATTTTTTCGTTAACACCACCAATCGGCTGCACTTCACCAAACTGGTTCATCGAACCGGTAATGCCCAGCGACTGCTTCACTGGCAACTGACCAATAGCGGATAACAAACCACAAAGCTCACCGAGTGAGGCGCTGTCGCCATCAACACCGGAATAGGACTGTTCAAAGGCGATGTTGGCGGCAAAACGCAGCGGGTGCTCGGCGCCAAAACGCGCTTTTAAGTAGCTCGACAGAATCATCACACCCTTGGAGTGAATGGCGCCGCCTAGGTCTACATCACGCTCAATGTCGGTGATTTCGCCATCACCATAGTGCGCGGTAACCGAAATGCGCGACGGCAAACCAAAACTGGCATCACCATAACTGACCACGGTTAAGCCATTGACCTGACCAATGACATCGCCAGCACAACTAAAGAGCTGGTTGCCCTTGCCAATATCGTCCAAGTACAGACGACGAATACGATCATTACGGCGCTCACGGCCCATCAAGGCATCATGAATATGCTGTGCGGTGATGAACTCTGCCTGCGCCTGCACTGCCCAGAAGTTGGCTTCGCGCAGCAAATCAGCAGCGGCACGCGCATGTAATGACAGCAGGTCTTGATCGTCGGCCACACGAGCACTTTCTTCGATCAAACAGGCCGCACCATCACGGGCAATCGGCAGCAGACCTTCATCATGCGCAATATCGGCTAAAAAGTGGGCATAGGCCAGTTCACTGGCTTTGGTGCGCGGCATATCGGCTTCAAAGTCAGCCCGCATCTTAAAGACGGTTTCTAGCTCAGGATCAAACTCCTGCAGCAAATAAAAAGTTTCGCGGTCGCCCAGCAGCACCAGCTTAATATCCAGCGGGATGGGGTCCGGCTCTAGCGAAATGGTGCCGGTCAGCGTCAGCATTTG
>CAYYWS010000080.1:0-8258 GCA_964473955.1 uncultured Paraperlucidibaca sp.
GTGCGTGCACAGTTCATAATGCCGCGTTCGATGTATTGCCGTATCCACCAAATGGCATAAGTTGAAAAGCGAAACCCCAGTTCAGGCTTAAATTTATGGGTGGCATGCATTAGGCCAAAATTGCCTTCTTCGATTAAGTCTTCTAATGGTAGGTCTGGGTGTGAGTATTGCCTGGCCGTACTAATTACCAAGCGCAGGTTGCCACGAATCAGGGTGTGCCTGGCGGCCTCATCCCCCCGTGTGATTTTTTGGCAGAGTGCTTGTTCATCTTCCACGCTTAATGGTGGGTAATGACTAACTTCATTGAAGTAACAGCTTAGTGCAGAGGCGTGAGTACGCTCGTTTTTCGAGTGCTTCATAGCGTCATCCTTGACGTTGATTTATATCCTTTTACAAGGGCCGTTCTGGCGGAATCAAATTAAGCACAGGACTTTAATGCCTGCTACAAACCTATGACAAAATTCAGACGAAGAGCGAGTTATTAGGCTAATAGCTGCTGCAGTATGTCTTCATATAGCGCCGTTAGTGTATCGAGATCAGCGATGGCAACACACTCATTGACCTGATGAATGGTTTTATTAACCGGGCCTAGCTCTAAAACCTGAGCGCCTGTCGGTGCAATAAAGCGCCCATCAGATGTTCCACCCGTTGTGGATAGTGTGGTTTCGCGGCCAGTGATACGACGAATACTATTCACCGCTGCATTCACTAGGTCACCTTCTGCGGTTAAGAACGGGTGACCACTGAGCTTCCAGTCAATGTGATAGTCCACGCCATGCTTATCTAAAATAGCCTCTGTGCGTTGGCGCAATACAGCTTCAGTTAACTCCGTGGAAAAGCGGAAGTTAAACACGGCTTGCAGTTCGCCTGGAATGACATTGTTGGCGCCAGTGCCGGCGTTGATGTTGGACACTTGAAAGCTAGTGGCCGGAAAAAAGGCATTACCCTCATCCCAAACTTCATTGACCAGTTCGGTTAAGGCCGGGGCTAGGTTATGAATCGGGTTGCTGGCTAAATGGGGGTAGGCGACATGGCCTTGGCGACCACGCACGGTTAATACACCACCGAGTGAACCACGACGGCCATTCTTAATGACATCGCCTACTAAAGTGGTGCTTGAGGGTTCGCCTACTAGACACCAGGTCATTTTTTCTTGGCGAGCTTCTAGAGTTTCTACTACTTTAACGGTGCCATCGGTGGCTACACCTTCTTCATCCGCAGTAATTAAAAAGGCAATTGAGCCCTTGTGATTGGGGTGTGCGGCAACAAAACGTTCGCAGGCTACCACCATGGCTGCAAGTGAGCCTTTCATGTCGGCAGCACCACGACCGGTTAAAATACCATCAACAATTTGTGGCTCAAACGGTGGTACTGCCCAGCGATCAACAGGGCCAGTGGGTACAACATCGGTGTGGCCAGCAAACGCAAATACCGGGCCGGTTGTGCCACGTCGTGCCCAAAAATTATCAACTTCACCAAAACGCATGCGCTCAATGGTGAAACCAATAGCCGCTAAACGATCGATCATGATGCGCTGACAGTCAGCATCAAACGGCGTCACTGATGGCTGACGAATCAAGTCTAGGGTTAGGGCAACGGTGGGGCTAAGCGCGGTGTTCATGATCGGTGTCCGGATGCTGGTTCTTTAGGCCTGCATTGTAGGGTTTGAGACGTGTTGAGTCATCCGGACACGGTATTAACAGCGGTTTATTTTGAGCTACGGGCGATATCACCGTCTTTTAAGCGTTGGCGATAGTCGCGTAACTCTCGTTTAACGATAGGCATTAACAAATACAGACCAATGACGTTAGGGATGGTCATCATAAAGATCATGGCATCTGAAAAGTCGATGACAGGACCAAGGCTCATGCTGGCACCAATAATGGCGCAGGTGCAGAAAAACAGCTTAAAGCCCATGTCTACGGAGGGGTGTTTGCCGACTAAATAGGTGATTGATTTTAGGCCGTAGTAAAACCACGCCAAACTGGTTGAAAAAGCAAACAACACAACCGAGACCGCTAACACATAGGGAAACCATGGGATCACACTGGCAAAAGCGTCTGAGGTGAGTGCAACGCCAGTCAGAGTTTCGTTGTCTAAGCGACCAGTAATAATGATGGCTAACGCAGTCATGGTGCAGATAACAACGGTGTCGATAAAAGGCTCAAGCAGTGCTACATAGCCTTCAGCAACTGGCTCTTTGGTGCGTGCCGTGGCATGTGCGATTGGCGCTGAGCCAAGACCTGCTTCGTTAGAAAACGCGGCCCGTTTAAAGCCTTGAATAAGTACACCCACGACACCACCGGCAACACCTTCACCGGTAAAAGCGCCTTCAATAATCTGTCCAAATGCCCAAGGAATGCTGCTGAAATGGCTAAAAATGACAAACAGGCAGGTGGTGACATAAACCACCACCATAAACGGCACAATACGAGAGGTGGCACGAGCAATACTCTGCACTCCACCAATAATAACCATGCCAATAAAAATGGCTAACACCAGACCAAACAGCCACGCTTTATCAGCCAAAAAGCTTTCACTGCCACCGGTGACATTTAACACTTGTTGATAGGCTTGATTGGCTTGAAACATATTGCCAGCGCCAATTGATCCGCCTATACAGCAAATGGCAAAAATCACTGCCAAGACTTTGCCTGTACGTTTTAAGCCTAGTTCAGCAAGGCCCTGTGAAAGGTACATAAACGGGCCGCCAGAAATACTGCCGTCGGCATGATAAACACGATATTTTAAGGCCAAGGTGCATTCGGTGAACTTAGTTGCCATACCTAAAAAGCCGGCCAAAATCATCCAAAATGTTGCACCGGCGCCACCAATGCTAATGGCTACTGCTACGCCGGCAATATTGCCCAAGCCAACCGTGCCGGATAAGGCCATGGTCAATGCTTGAAAGTGTGAGGTTTCGCCCGGTGTGTTGGCATGGCCAGAATAATGACCACGCACCAGATGCCAAGAGTGTCGCCAGCTGCGTAGCTGAAGAAAGCCAAAATAGAGTGTGAAAACGATGCTGGCTAAAATCAGCCAGCCTAATACCAAAGGGAATTCTGTGCCGGAAATAGGGACGGAGTAAAAAACAAACCCGCTAATGGCGTTGGAGATGGGGGTCAGGAACTCATTAATACGGGTGTCTAACTCGCCGGCATAAGCGGTTTTGCTGGCAAATAAAAGTAAAAAGGCAGTTATGAAGGGATATACCACGTGGTTGGTTCCTGCATCGGTTGTTCTAATTATTAGCGAATCTAAACAGATGCGCTGATGTTAGCAGAATCAACCGTCTGGCGTGGTAATCCTAAAGCTCATGTCAGCAACTTGTACTGGCTCGCGTGATTCGGCCGTACTAAGTGCAATGGCATCATAATAACGACGAACTTGTTGTACATAATGCAACGCTTGGCGAATGTCAGGAACTGCTCGACCATTGGCGCGATTTTCTTGTACCAAACGTGGCAGATTTGCTGCTACATCTTGCCAACTATCTGGATTCTGACCTAAACGTGCAGTTAAGCGTCGAGCCGCATTTACGTGGGCAGGGCCCATGTTGTAACCCGCCAAAGCCATCCAAGTACGGTCTGGCTGCGGTACGCTATCTGGGATGTTGTTTAGCACCTGCTTAATGTAAGCCGCTCCACCCTTAATGCTCTGCTCTGGATTAGTACGATCTCTAACACCCATTGCCGCTGCGGTGGCATTGGTTAACATCATTAGTCCACGAACACCTGTAGGCGAAACGGCATTAGGATCCCATTTGGACTCTTGGTAAGAGATGGCTGCTAATAATTGCCAATCCAAATCCACTTTTGCAGCTTGGCGCTGAAACGCATCTTGATAACGGGGCAGGCGTTGGGCAACGTCGCGATTAAATACATTGTTGCCATAACGATTAAACGAGTTGCCTGTGCTGTAGAACTGCGCCAAGCGCTCGAGTGAGCCGTCTGCTTTTTTGCGTGCTAAGAAGTTCTGCGCTGCTTGATACAAGCTTTGATCTTGTGACTTTAAAAACACCCAAGCCATGGCATCTGTTTGATTGAGGTCGATGGCTTCACTTAATTGCGGGTAGAGCGGGCGATGGCCATCAAAGTCTTGTGAGTGCATGGCAACCAAATCAACTTTTTGGTCATTGAGCAAGTCGAGTAAATCTTTGGCCTGTGCATTTCTAAACTCAACAATACGCACATCTTTGATACCGGATAATGTGCTTTTCAGCGTCAGTGCTTCAGTGCTGTCCGCGATCGTCGCAATTGTTTTGCCGCTTAAGTCTTCCATGCTGCGCGGTGCGCGCTGGCTGGTGTGATGAATTAATTGCTGGCTCACGGCAATCACCGGATCACTTACCATCAGTCGACCTAGGCGCGGGTCACTGGTGGTAAGTCCGGTTAACGCGAGCTGGGCCTGATTGCGTTGAATCGACTTCAAAACACCTTCAGTGGTATCGACGGGGTCTATCACCAGCTCTACACCAAGCTCTTCGGCAAATTGGCGTGCTAATTCATACTGCATGCCGTGGGTGTGGCCGTTTTGATGAATAAATGTGCTGGGGCTAGTGATGCCCACTAAATGCAGTTCACCACTGGCGCGCACACTTTGCAGCGCTGTCATGGTGGGTTGCAAGGCCAAGCTAGTAACCGCGACCAAGCCGCCAACGGCAAAGCGAACATGACGTGCTTTGACCTTTAAACGCTGGCGTAAACGCACTGCTTTACTCTGTGTGCGAACCTTTGGGCGCTTGTTACGATGAAGCTTTTTCATGGCTTAATGCCTCGTACCACTGCTTGGTTTGTCCGATATTTAACCATGATAGTGATTTTAGCTCTGATGGTCGAATGCCATCCGACGAGTAAGAGCGCATTGTTAGACAATCATTGTTCGAATTTTTCGTTACAATACGCGCCTTAAGCCGACCCGTTTGCTGTTTCGAGAGATGAATTCATGCTGATTCTGCCTGGCGCCAATGCGCTCACTGCGTTTCGTCAACACCGCTTGCTGCAAAACCTACAGACTGTGTCTAGCCAACTGACTGCCGTGTCTGCGTCTTGGTTGCATGTGGTTGATACTGAGCTTGAACAAGCACCTGCAGAGTTAGCTAAGCTCCTAAACTATGGTGAAGCTTTACAAGTAGCCCCCGTTGGTCGGCAAGTTATTGTGGGGCCACGTCCTGGCACGATTTCTCCATGGTCATCAAAAGCGACTGACATTGCGCACAATGCTGGGTTGAGTTCGATATTGCGTATTGAGCGTGCTTGCAGTTACTGGTTAGAAGGTGCAGAGGGCTTATCCGATAAGGAATGGCAGGCAGTGCTGGCAAAATTGCATGACCGCATGACTGAGTCGGTTTTTGCTGATGGTGCAGCTTTGGAGCAGTTGTTTAGCCATGATGCACCTCGCAAGATGACACAGGTGGATATCTTAGCTGGTGGTCGTGATGCCTTGGTGGCGGCCAATCGCGAAAAAGGTTTTGCCTTAAGCGATGATGAAATTGATTATTTGGTGGAAAACTTTCAGCGCTTAAATCGTAATCCCAATGACATCGAATTGATGATGTTTGCACAGGCTAACTCTGAGCATTGCCGCCATAAGATTTTTAATGCGAGTTGGATGATTGATGGCCAGCCGGCGCCGCGTTCCTTGTTTGGCATGATCAAAAATACCTACGAGAACTACAGCACCGATATTTTGTCTGCTTACAAAGACAATGCTGCGGTTATTCGTGGTCATTTTGCTGAGCGTTTTTATCGTCAGGGCGGCACCAACAACTACGGCTACAACGCTGAGCCTGTGCATATTCTGATGAAGGTAGAAACGCATAACCATCCCACCGCGATTTCACCATTTGCGGGTGCGTCGACAGGTTCTGGTGGTGAGATTCGTGACGAGGGTGCCACCGGTCGTGGTGGTAAGCCAAAAGCTGGTTTGACGGGCTTTACGGTATCTAACTTGAATATCCCCGGGCTTGAACAACCGTGGGAGCAAGCCTATGGCAAGCCATCACGTATTGTGTCGGCGTTGGACATTATGATCCAAGGTCCATTGGGTGGTGCGGCCTTTAATAATGAGTTTGGACGTCCCGCACTGTGTGGTTATTTCCGCACCTTTGAGCAGCGCGTTAATGGCATTAGTGGCCCAGAAGTCATGGGTTATCACAAGCCCATCATGATTGCCGGCGGTTACGGCAATATTCGTGATGATCATGTCCAGAAAAATGCCATTGAACCCGGCGATTTATTAATTGTGTTGGGTGGCCCGGCATTGTTGATTGGTTTGGGCGGCGGCGCAGCATCCTCAATGACTACCGGTAGCAGTAGCGAGAATTTAGATTTTGCGTCGGTGCAGCGTGACAACCCCGAAATGGAGCGTCGCGCCCAAGAAGTGATCGATGCCTGCTGGAGCATGGCGGAAAACAACCCGATTGTGTCCGTGCATGATGTTGGTGCTGGTGGTCTGTCGAATGCCATGCCAGAGCTGGTGCATGAGCATGGCTTGGGTGCAACCTTAAACTTACGTGCGATTCCTAGCATGGAGTCGGGCATGAGTCCGGTCGAAATTTGGTGTAACGAAGCGCAAGAGCGTTATGTATTGGCCATTCGTCCCAGCAGCTTGAGCCTATTTGAATCACTGTGTGAGCGTGAGCGCTGTCCATTTGCGGTGTTGGGTGAAGCCACACAAGTTGAACATTTAGCAGTGAATGATCCGTTGTTTGCTAACGCGCCGGTGGACATGCCGATGCAAGTGTTGCTGGGTAAAACGCCGAAAATGCAACGTAGCTTCCAGCGTCAAGCGCTAAAGCAAGCAGCGTTTGATGCCCAATCGTTGGATTTGGCCGATGCTGCTCAACGTGTGTTACAGCTGCCTTCTGTTGCATCAAAACAGTTCTTAATCACCATTGGCGATCGCTCGATTACCGGTTTGGTGGCACGTGATCAAATGGTAGGCCCTTGGCAAGTACCAGTGGCTGATTGTGCGGTGACTGCTAGTGGCTTTAAAGCGCTTACAGGTGAAGCCATGGCCATGGGTGAACGCACCCCAGTCGCAGTATTGTCTGCTGCTGCGTCTGCACGATTGGCTGTTGGTGAAACCATTACTAACTTGGTCGCTGCTGATATCGCCAAGCTATCGGATGTGAAGTTATCAGCTAACTGGATGGCGGCAGCCGGTGCTGGCAAAGAAGATGAAAATCTCTTTGACGCGGTCCATGCCGTGGGTATGGAGTTATGTCCCGCACTTAACCTCACCATTCCGGTCGGCAAAGACTCCATGTCCATGCGCACGGTTTGGCAGGAAGGTGACGAGGCTAAGTCAGTGACCTCTCCGCTGTCTTTGATCGTGACTGGTTTTGCACCCGTCACTGACGTAAGCAAAACACTGACACCCGAATTGCAAATGAACCAGCAAGACACTCGTTTATTGTTGGTCGACTTAGGGCGTGGACAAGGTCGTTTAGGCGGTTCAGCACTGGCGCAAGTGTATGCTCAAATGGGTACAACACCTGCTGATGTCGATAGCCCTGCATTGCTGCAAGACTTCTTTGATGGCATTCGTGCTTTGGCGCAACAAGGCGTATTGCTGGCCTATCACGACCGCAGTGATGGCGGCTTATTTGCAACCTTGGCTGAAATGGCCTTTGCTGCGCATGCCGGTGTTGATATCAGTCTGGATAACACCAGTCCCACCGTGGCCGAAGCGCTATTTAACGAAGAGTTAGGTGCTGTTATTCAAGTGCCGGCAAATGCTGTGCAGCGTGTGATGGCCCAGTTTGCCAACACCAGTTTAAACGGTCATGTCCATGACCTAGGTCAACCAACAACAGCGCGTGAGTTACGTTTTAGTTGGTCGGGCCAAAACGTATTGACCATGAATGCCATTGCAGCGCAGCAGTTATGGGCGCAAACCAGCTATCAGATTCAGGCATTACGTGACAACGCGGAGTGCGCAAAACAAGAGTTTGAAGGCATTGCGGCCAATGACCGTGGTCTGCATGTGGCGTTGAGTTATGACCTTAACGAAGATATTGCAGCACCGTTTATTAATACCGGTGCACGCCCACGTATGGCTATTTTGCGTGAGCAAGGTGTGAACGGCCATGTTGAAATGGCGGCGGCGTTTGACCGCGCCGGCTTTACTGCCATTGATGTGCACATGAGTGACTTGCTGGCCGGTCGTGCTGAGTTAAATAGCTTTGCTGGCCTAGTGGCATGTGGTGGTTTCTCCTATGGTGACGTGTTGGGTGCCGGTGGCGGTTGGGCGCG
>CAYYWS010000081.1:0-8129 GCA_964473955.1 uncultured Paraperlucidibaca sp.
TTTGCGCGGAAAACGAATTTGATTAAAAGCAGCATCAAAAAACACGGTGGCCGCTGTGGTTTCGGGCCAGTCGCTGTGATGTGGCTGGCGGCTATACGCTAAGCGGATCTCGCCAGCAAATTTAAGGCCTGTTACTTGTTGGCCACAGACCATCATCAGCGTGATCAGTGTGTCCATCAGTAGAAACTGCAGTGGGCCAAGGGTAATGCCCTCATCAATTTGAATGACGGCATCGTTATGCTCACGAAATAATCGAACTTCAAATAGGCTAATGCGTGTGCGCAGATAGCGAATTAAAAGATCTATGGCTTCACCAATATTACGACTAGATAAAATGGCATAACCTAAAAAACCATGGCTACGCAGATTTAATTGGCGCCCCAAACGCAAGCCAATACTAGGGTCTTGCGCCAAGGGCAATAACTCCTGAAAAACTGGCAGAGCACGTGACCATGCAAGCTGAAAGCCTGCTTGCTCTAACTGGGCTAAGCTGAGTTGGTGGCGTTTTAATAGCGGTCCAATGAGCTCGTCATTGTCATCAATCAATCGACACAGTGAAGCAAGATAATGACCTGCAATGGTTTGGCCGTTGGAAGCAGCGCTGCGAGTTGTCACGTTTTGTCCGCAAATGACCGATATGTGGCTGAAGATAACCTTCTAAGGTCTAGACTGGCAAGTCACTATGGTGATGTACATTTTTGGAGTACTCATCATGGCGAATAAAACCCCGCTAACGATTACTGTGCGCCGCATGGATTACGATATTCCCACCATCCCGCGCTACTGGTTTGATAACAATCCGTGGATTACGCATTTTATGAATGCTTTGTCGACCACGTTTCCAGATGGTGAACGTTTTTTTATTCATGCTGTTCGCAACTTTGAACAAGACATTAAAGATCCAGTGCTACGTGCGCAAATTCGCGCCTTCATTGGGCAAGAGGCTAATCACGGCAAGGAGCACGAGGCGTTTAATCAGGCCTTGATTGACCAGCATCAGTTGCCGCTAACGAACAAAATTCAATTCATGAAAAACGCCTTGGCTTATGCCAAAAAGCGCTACAGCAAGCGTCACCAGTTGGCTTTGACCGTGGGCTTTGAGCACTTTACGGCGATATTGGCGGATCAAATGTTGAAAAATCCATCGGCAATCGCAAAGCTGAATGCCATGTATAGCGACATGTTTTTGTGGCATGCAGTGGAAGAAACCGAGCACAAGGCGGTGGCATTTGATGTTTATCAAGAAGTAGATGGTAGCTACTTGTTGCGTGTGCAAGCCATGCTGGAGGCGACTTTTTTCTTCTTGCTGCTTAGTTTCCGTATGCAACACAGCTTGTTAAAGCATGACGGTAAATTAGGCGACTGGCGCTCAGCACTGGGTTTTGCCAAGTTTTTATTGGTTTCTCCCGGCATTTTAACGCGCATTATTCCGCAATACCTAGACTTCTATCGCCCCAACTTCCACCCATGGCAGCACGATAATCGCCATTTGATTACCGGCCGTATTAAGGCATTGGAATCCAATGCCTTACGGGCGATGGAAGCGGCTTAAGGCTTTTAAGTGAGGCTGTGCCGTGGCAGTTTGGTTGATATGACTGCCGCGGCAACAATAAACGTAGTGGATACCCACAAACAGGCTTCCAGCCCCCATTGTTGAAACACCCAGCCCGATAGTAGTGTGCCAATCAATCGACCCATGGCGTTGGCCATATAGTAAAAGCCGACATCTAAAGACACCCCATCGGACTTGGCATAAGACACAATCAAGTAACTATGCAGCGATGAGTTCACCGCGAACAGCACGGCAAATAACATCAGGCCAATAGTGATAACCCATAATGCCGATAACTCTGCTATTAGCCCCAAAGCGATCAGTGCTGGCAGTCCTGCAAGGGCAAATGCCCACAGACCAGCACTTTTGCCATCGGGTACACGACCACTGGCTTTGCCGGTAATATGTGGTGCAAACGCTTGCACAAAACCATAACCAATGACCCAAACCGCCAGGTAGCTGCCTACCGCCCAGAAGTCCCAGCCTAAGGTGGCGCTTAAATAAACCGGTAGTGCAATAACAAACCAGACATCACGAGCGCCAAATAAAAATAGCCGTGCCGCAGACAGGGCGTTGATGGCGGGGCTTTTAGAGAAAATCTCGCGAAATTTTGGTTTGACTGAAGCTTTGCCTAAATCTTTTTTGAGCAACAGGATGCTGCTGATCCACACCAAGGCGAGTGCAATCGCCATGGTTAATACCGCCCCAGTAAAACCAAGCACGGTGAGCAATAAACCGCCTAAGAAAAAGCCAACACCTTTAAGCGCATTTTTGGAACCGGTTAAGCGAGCCACCCACGTATAAAGCGAGCTTTGTTGATCATCTGGCACCAATAACTTAATGGCACTTTTAGCACTCATTTTGTTTAAGTCTTTGGCAATGCCGGACAAGGCTTGTGCGGCCATGACCCAGAGTACGGTGAGCATCTCATTGGGTACCGTCAGTAGCATCAATGCACCGACCTGCAGCGCCAGACCAATATTCATGGTGCGGTTTAAGCCAACGCGAGCCCCTAAATAACCACCAAAGAGGTTGGTGACCACGCCAAAAATTTCATAAAACAAAAACAGTGCCGCAATTTCCAGTGGGGTATAGCCCAGACTGTAAAAATGCAGAACCACCAGCATTCGCAGCGCACCATCGGTTAGGGTAAATGCCCAATAGTTGCCAGTAACGACTAAATACTGCTTAACCTCACTCGACAATGCGCTGATTTGTTTCATGACGTTAGGCCGCCCCAACTTTAGCAACCAGTTCAACTAGGCGATTGCTATATCCCCATTCGTTGTCATACCAGGCGTAAATTTTGACGTGGGTGTCATTAACCACCAGTGTGGAAAGGGCATCAACGATGCTAGAGCGCGGGTCGGTGCGGTAATCAATAGACACCAGTGGCCGCTCCTCAAACCCTAAAACATCTTTTAGTTCATGGTCGGCTGCTGCTTTTAATAAGCCATTGACTTCTTCAGCCGTGGTTGCACGATTCACTTCAAAAATGCAGTCGGTTAATGACGCATTAATTAACGGTACCCGTACGGCATGGCCATTAATGCGACCTTTTAAGTCAGGAAAAATTTCGGCAATAGCGCTGGCGGAGCCGGTGGTGGTTGGAATTAAGCTACTGCCGCAGGCGCGAGCACGTCGTAAGTCTTTATGCGGTGTGTCCAAGATGCTTTGGGTATTGGTTAGGCTATGAATGGTGGTGATAGAGCCATGACGAATACCAATTTTTTCGTGAATGACTTTAATGACGGGGGCAATGCAGTTGGTGGTGCAAGATGCTGCAGTGACAATACGATGCTGGGCTGGGTCGAATAAATGGTCATTAACACCCATGACAATATTCAGTGCACCAGCCTCTTTGACTGGAGCAGATACCACCACGCGTTTCACGCCCTGATCTAAATACGCCTGCAATGCAGCGACGGTTTTATTTTTGCCGCTAGCTTCAATCACAATGTCACAGCCGGACCAGTCGATATCGCTGATTGCTTTTTGATGTGACAAAGAAATACGGTGGCCATTGATGACGATGTCATTGCCGTCAGCACTTGCTTCGTGTGACCAACGCCCATGTACCGAGTCAAAGTTAAGTAAATGGGCATGGGTTACAGCATCAGCTGCCGGGTCATTAATGTGCACAAAGGTCAGCGCAGGGTTATCGAAAGCAGCACGCAGTGCCAAACGACCAATACGGCCAAAGCCGTTAATACCTACTTTGATTGTCATGATGGCTCTCCTGAGACGAGTTGGCTGGCGGTTTGTTCTAACCATTGGCGATGCAATGGGTGTTGCAGTGCACGTGGTCTTAGTGACTGAACCTGTAAGGTGGCCTCAGTCAACGGTAAGCCTAGATTAAGTAGCAGTGTGGCGGCGACGAGCCCTGTTCGTCCCGAACCACCTTGGCAATGAATGGCCGCACATTCACCGGCGTTTAGGCGTCGCAGAATTTCTTCAGCTTGAGACTGCCAAGCCTTATCAAAGTCGGTCGCGGGTGCATGGTCGTCAGCGACAGGTAAGTGATACCAGTCCATGCCGGCTGCATTGCAGGCCGACTCGATAGACTCAGCACCTGACTGTTTTAGCTCTTCAGTGGGCATGACCGAGATTACACAATCGGCTCCTGCGGCTTTTAATGTGTGCAGGGACTCCAGCAGACCAGCACCTTTGGTGCCAGGGCAGGGAGTGAAGATTAGGCTGATGTCGCCCGGTAGCAGGTCATAAGGGTGTGTCATGTGTTCTCTCTATTTTTTAAACGTCATTGTTAGCAACAGCTGATTCGTTGTGGTCGTTCTGACATGGCATCCAGTCGCTGACTTTGTTGTGCTAAATCAATCTGTTCAGCAGTTAACGCAGCATCCAAAACATTTTTGGCCCATAGCGGCAGGTTAGGGTGCAGTCGGTAGTACACCCATTGGCCTTGGCGTCTGTCCGCTAATAAGCCGCATTGGCGCAGCATAGCTAAGTGTCGTGAGACTTTGGGCTGACTGGCCTCTAAGGCATAGCTGAGCTCGCAGACACAAAGCTCCTGCTCACGGGCAATCATCAGCATAAGATGCAGCCGCGTGTCGTCGGCCAGGCATTTGAAAAGTTGAGCTGGTGTCATGCTATGTCCTCGGATCAAGGCTGAGTCTATGGTTTATATATGACATATATATGAATATCCATATATAAAATACGCCAGCAGCCAAGTGATATCAACAGGTGTATATTTCGGTTTAATGACGTCATAAAAACAAAAAAGGAGTCGTCATGACTGAATCTTATCGCGCTATTTCTCGACGTAAATTATTGGCCTTGATGGGTGCATCGGCTGTTACCACCTTAGCTGTGGGCTGCGGCAGCTCAGACGACCCAAATTCTGGCGCACCCAATCAAGCCCCAGATGCACAATTCCGTCATGGCGTAGCCTCTGGCGAACCCTTGCCTGATGCTGTTGTTATTTGGACTCGGGTTACCCCATTTGCAGAGGCTGTGCCAGGTTCTGGCTTAGGTGGGCCAGTAGATGTTGTGTGGGAAGTGGCGACAGATGCCGGTTTTAGCACTGTGCTGCGGCAAGGTCGTGTCACTGCTCGTGCGGCACAAGATCACACTATTCATGTTGATGTCACTGGCTTGCAGCCTGACACCTCGTATTGGTATCGCTTTAAGGTCGGTTCACGCTCGTCTCCGATTGGTCGCACTCGAACCGCTCCAGCGCCTAACTCGTCACCAGAGTCGATTCGATTTGGCATGGTGACCTGTGCCGAGTGGGAGTTTGGCTTTTTTGCGGCTTACCGGCATTTAGCTGAGCGTGACGATATTGCTGCCGTGCTGCATATGGGTGACTATATTTATGAGTTTGGCACCAGTTATGGTCCGGTAGAAACGCCGGGCAAAGACTTTGGTCGGATACATGAGCCAGCTCATGACATTGTTAGCTTGGCTGATTATCGCATTCGATATGGACAGTATCGCTCTGACCCAGACTTGCAAGCAATGCATGCCAGACACCCGGTTATCACTATTTATGACGATCATGAAATTGCCAATGACTGGTGGCGAGAAGGTGCTGAGAATCACAGTGCGGCAACACAAGGTGATTTTTTAGCGCGCTTAGCTGCCGGGTTGCAAGCTTGGCGTGAGTGGCAACCATTACGCGTGTTTTCAGCCAGTGACCCATTGCGTGCTTGGCGACGCATGCAGTTTGGCGACTTAATTGATATGTGGATGGTTGATACACGTCTGTATCGAGACCAGCAGCCTGCGAATGCCATTGTTGGATACGGCTCAGTAGATCCTGTTGTGGACTCACCCACACGTACCATGCTGGGTGCCGAGCAACGTGATTGGTTTATCGAGGGTTTAAGCAGCAGTTCAGCACAATGGAAAGTGATGACTAACCAGATTCCGTTTTATCCATTTGTGATGGGAGCCGCATTGCCATCTGCATTAGCTAATTTACTGGCACCAACGCAAGGGACGCTGCCACCATTGCCTGCGCCATTAACTGTTGAGGACTGGAATGGTTATCGCTTTGAGCAACGCACGCTGATCAACACCATGAAAACCACTGATAATGTGATTGTGCTGACTGGTGATTATCATGAGTCGTTTGCGGCTGAAGTGCCGGAGCGAACAGGGGACTATATTCTTGATGGCAACTCAGTGGCCGTTGAGTTTATTTGTCCGTCGGTAACTTCCCCCGGTTTATCAGAAACACTGGGCCGGCTCGGGCTGGATGCAACCGGACTGCCTTTATCACCAACTATTGATGTGTTGTTTAAGGCGAATTTGGCATTGGCCAATCCATGGGTGAAATACCATGAAGGGGTATCCAATGGCTTTGCCGTGTTTGAGGTTAATCGCGAGCGTACGCAGTTTGATTATTGGTTTTTGGCAGACCGCACAAACCCAGATTCAGCGGCAAATCATGCGGCGTCATGGGAAGTGCGCGCTGGAGCTGCTAAGTTATTCGCCGTGGGACAGCCGTTAGCAACATAAGATCCATTTTGTTCAATACGCTGTTGATTAGTTTGGCGGCATGATCAAAGCTAATTTGTCAGTAGGTGAGTCCTTATGCGTTGCTTGCGTCCATACTTGCTACTGTTAACGTTGGTTTTAACAGGTTGCCAATCTATGCCCATCATTACAACAGAAGCAAAAGTGGACATCCCACGTTATATGGGGCCTTGGTATGTTATTGCTCACATACCTGCCTTTTTAGAGCGTAACGCCCATAACGCGATTGAGACCTATAGCTTTGAGGCGCCCAATGTGGTCAAAACTCGTTTTGAGTTTAATGACGGCGCATTTGATGGCAAAAAGAAGGTATTTAATCCCAAAGCCTTTGTTGATTTAGACTCCGGGGGTGGGCTTTGGGGCATGCAGTTTATCTGGCCTATTCGTGCTGAGTTTCGCATTGTGTATGTTTCGCCAGACTATCAAACCACCATCATTGGCCGTAGCAAACGAGACTATGTGTGGATTATGGCCAGAACGCCGCAAATCAGTGATGATACTTATCAAGACTTGTTAAACCGTGTGCTGGCTGAAGGTTATGACGCCAGTAAGATACGGCTAGTGCCTCAACAACAGGTGTCACCATGACCACATTGCCGCTACGTCGCGAAGTTATCATTAATCGTCGTTTTGACGAGGTGCTTCGTTATCTAACGGATTTTTCCACCATTGAGCAGTGGGATCCGGGTGTGATGGAGGCAGTAAAAGTGACACCTGGCCCGGTAGTCGCCGGTACTCAGTTTGATTTGGTATTAGATGTTTTGGGCAAGCCTGTGCCCATGAGCTACCGCATGACGGCAATCGACACTCAAGACCAATATGCTTTGTTAGTGCTTGATGGTGAGGGAGATGGTTTTTCTGCGCACGATGAATTGGCCCTACATAAAGTGTCTGACCAACAAACACGAGTGCAATATGCTGCTGATTTAGTGTTCGCAGACACGCCGGCTTGGGTCATGCCGCTGCTTAAAGCATGGGGTGCTCGCCTGGCCAATAAAACCATGGCAGGGTTGGTGAGCGCACTGGAAAACGATGGTGTGGTTCATCCAGGTCCATTTGAGCGAATGTCAGAGCGCTTGGTGTTGCCAGGCATGATCAACTATACCCGTCGTGGTTATCGCCGCATGCCTTCAAAAGGTTTAAGTCGTTATTTAGATGGCCGCAAAGTGGGCATTACCGGGGTTACCTCTGGTTTAGGCTTGGCGGCTGCGCAGCAGCTGGCGCGCTTAGGTGCAGATTTGGTGGTGGTTGGACGTAATCGAGAGCGGCTAGCGTTTGCGACCCAACAAATACATGATTTTGCCGGCCGTCAGGTCCACATCACCTGCCTAGAAGCCGAGCTGAGCTCGGTTGCCGACACCAAACGTTTAGCCGATGTTTTGCAGCAAGACCACCAAGATATTGATGTTTGGATAAACAATGCCGGCGCTTTATTTAATGAACATCAGTTAACCGATGAAGGCCATGAATACACCTTGGCTGTTAATGCCATAAGCCCTGCTATTTTAAGTTATCGCTTAGCACCACAAATTGCTGCACGTGGCGGACGTATTATCAATATGGTGTCTGGCGGGCT
>CAYYWS010000082.1:0-5504 GCA_964473955.1 uncultured Paraperlucidibaca sp.
TCAATATTAAATTGCTGAGAAATATGTTGCGTTAATTTATCTTTATTCATTGCAGTTCCTCGCAAATCAGCCGAAACGGCCAGTGATATAGGCTTCTGTTAAGTCATGATCGGGGTTAGTAAACACCTTCTCGGTGTCATTAATTTCGATCAGTTCACCTAAGTGGAAATACGCCGTACGATGCGATACCCGCGCCGCCTGCTGCATGGAGTGGGTAACAATGGCGATGGTGTATTGCTTTGACAGCTCATTAATCAGCTCTTCAATACGCGCTGTTGCAATCGGGTCGAGCGCTGAACAAGGCTCGTCCATCAAGATCACATCTGGGCTCACTGCGATAGCGCGGGCAATACACAAACGTTGCTGCTGTCCGCCGGACAGGCCGGTACCCGGTTGCTGCAGACGATCGCGAACCTCTTCCCACAGACCAGCCTTACGCAAGCTGTTTTCAACAATTTCGTCTAGGTCATGGCGAGACTTTGCTAAGCCATGGAGCTTAGGGCCGTAGGCCACGTTTTCATAAATCGACTTAGGAAACGGGTTAGGCTTTTGAAAAACCATACCGATTTGGGCGCGCAACAGCACCACATCAAGTGATGGGTCATAAATATCTTGATCATCGAGCAGGATTTTGCCGGTAACACGGCAACCGTCGATGGTGTCATTCATACGATTCAACGATCGCAAAAACGTCGACTTACCACAGCCAGACGGGCCAATGAAGGCAATCACTTCGTTCTCACGAATATCCAAACTGATGCCTTTAATGGCTTGCGCATCACCATAAAAAACTTGCACGTTTTCGGCAGTCATTTTCTTAGGTGCGTCAGGACCAGGATGTGCTTCACCCGCATGACCCACATTAAATGCTGCACGTGGTTTATTGCTGTCGATGTTGTTAGGAACTACTACTTGATCAGTCATTTTGATTACCACCTAATTTCCAATTTTTTACGTAGCCAAATCGCAAAGCCATTTAGCATCAACATAACGCCCAACAACACCACAATTGCCGCCGCTGTTCTGCCTTCGAAGAAGTTACGCAATTCATTGGCTTGCCAGAGGTAGATTTGCACCGGCAAGGCCGACGATTGATCCAGCGGAGTCGCTGGAATACTGGCAACAAAGGCGCTCATACCAACCAGCAACAATGGCGCCGTTTCACCCAAAGCCTGAGCAACACCTAAAATGGCGCCAGTCAGAATGCCTGGCAACGCCAACGGCAACACATGGTGGAACACCATTTGAACTTTGGAAGCGCCAATACCCAGCGCCGCTTGGCGAATTGAGGGGGGCACTGCACGTAAAGAAGCACGGGTTGTAATGATGACTGTTGGCAATGTCATCAAACTCAGCACCAGACCACCGACTAATGGCGCAGAGATTGGCAAACTTAACCAGTTAATAAAAATAGCCGCGCCTAACAGGCCGAAAACGATAGAGGGGACGGCAGCCAGATTATTAATATTGACTTCAACTAAATCGGTGATGCGATTTTTTGGTGCAAACTCTTCCAAATAAATTGCACTGGCCACACCCACTGGCACCGAGATGAAGATCACAATCAGCATCATGAATAACGAGCCAACAATGGCGCCGGCCAAACCTGCCGAAGCCAATGAGCTGCGTGAGTCAGGATTACTAAACAAGCTGGTGCTGAACTTAAGCTCAATAATGCCTTCGGCTTTCAGTTTGTCAGCTAATGCTCGAAGCTCAGGCCCCATTTGCTGTTGTGAGTCTGGCAGGCTGCGGTCAACATTACCGCGCAACCACACGTCCACATTGGCATCAGCCAACATGCTGATTTCACGTCGTTGACCAATAATATCAGGGTCTGCCAACACCATATCGCGCAAGCGGAAGCGCTCACCACTGGTAAATAGTCGGCGCAATTCACGAGCATAAGGCTCTGAGCTTGGGCTAACCTGCAGCACACTCGCTTCTAGCAGTTTGTTCCAATCTGCGAACGATAAATCTGTGGTCCAAGCATCAAGGCGCGCTTGATACACCGCGGGCACTTCACCTGGCTCGATTTCAGGCCTTTCTTCGATCTCTAAAATTTCCGGATCAAAAAACACCTCTACAGTGACCACTGACTGCCAAAATGCAGGCAGGCCACGCGACAAAATGCTGCCAAATAAGATGGCAACAAAAATCAGTGCCAAACTCACCGAAAACAGCCCCATCAAGCGAAAGCGAGTTTCCTTGCGGTGGCGCTGCAGCAATGACGCTTGGATTGTGGCCAAACGCTCAGCTTTAAGGCTGGCGTTTGAACTTGTTGAATTAGTCGGAGTCGTGTTCATTCGTATTGCTCACGGTAGCGACGGACAATAAAGAGTGCGATGACGTTTAGTACCAGCGTGATCGCAAACAAGGTGATACCTAAGGCGAACGCAACTAGCGATTGTGGGCTGGCAAAGTCGCTATCACCAGTCAGTGCATTCACAATGCTGACGGTTACGGTAGACACCGCCTCAAACGGGTTGGCGTGCAACACCGGACTGTTACCCGCGGCTAACACCACAATCATGGTCTCACCAATAGCGCGGCTGGCAGCCAGCAAAAAAGCACCGACAATACCGGGCAATGCAGCTGGCAACACCACTTGGCGAATAGTTTCCGACTTGGTGGCACCTAGTCCTAATGAGCCGTCACGCATGGTTCGCGGGACTTGGGTAATGATGTCGTCCGACAAAGATGACACAAACGGAATAATCATGATGCCCATGACCACGCCTGCGGTCAGCGCACTAGTGGCTCGAATATCAATACCCACTAAAGCACCCATTTGTGAAAACACTGGGCCGATGACCATCATGGCAAAAACGCCATAAACAATGGTGGGAATGCCCGCCAATACTTCAATGGTTGGTTTCACGATGGAGCGAGCACGAGGGCTGGCATATTCAGCCAAATAAATAGCCGCCATTAAACCCACAGGAATAGCCACTGCTAGTGCAATGAAGCTGATCATCAAGGTGCCCCACAACAGTGGTAGCAAACCAAAATCGCCCGTCGAGTTGCCTGTGGTGCTGAAACCAGGATTCCATGTGGTGCCAAAGAAGAAATCAATTGGCGACACAAAATCAAAGAAACGCATGGTTTCGCCCAGCATCGATACCACAATACCGATGGTGGTAAGAATGGCGATACCAGAGCAGAGAGCCAGCAAGAATGACACCACACGCTCTACGTGGTTACGCGCTCTTAGCTCAGGTGAATAACGAGATTTAGCGTATAACAAGCCCAGAACTGCCAGCGCTAGCACCACAACAGCTTTTGCCATACTGGCTATGCCGTTAAGGCGATTCAGCTGGGCTGCAGCGGCCATTTCCGCCTCTTGCACAAAGCCTTCCACACCGAAACCAGATGCAATGGCTGCTAAACGGCGCATTTGAATCAGCTTTTCTTGCGTAGTCATGTCAGCTAAGGCAGTCGCTGAAGACATTGACGATAAAACAAAGTGCTCAACAATGGTCGACTCGAACAGCGACCAAAGACCAAGCACTAAAAATGCGGGTACGGCACACCAAATTGCAACTAAGGCGCCGTGATAGGTTGGTCGTGAGTGCATACGAACGCCGCTAAATTGCTGGCTTTTACTGCGACTCAGCCCCCACTGATAGGCCACACCTACTAGGGCTAACAACACTAATATGAGAACTAAATTACTCATAACCACTCCAAACTAATACGCGCTTACGCTGAAACGCTTTAGGCGACAAAGGCGGGCTATGCCCGCCTTTGTGCTTTCAACCACTACAACTAATTAGTTGGATACTACTTTACCTGCGCGGAAATCTGCCAATGCTTGTACGCGCTCTTTCTCAGGCAGTGGAATCAGACCAGCTTCTTCCAATGGGCTACGTGGGCCAGAGATACGTTTGTTCAAGAAGAACTCAACATACTGAGTAATACCTGGTACGACACCAATGTGTTCGCCTTTAACGTAGAAGAACAATGGGCGCGATACTGGGTACTGGCCAGAAGCGATGGTTTCCAACGAAGGTACAACACCATTCATGGTAGCAACACGCAGACGGTCACGGTTTTGATCATAGAAGCTCAGACCAAACACACCAACCGCATTACGTTGAGCCTGCAAACGAGCCAACGTTTCAGTGTAGTCACCAGCAATTTCAACTACGCGGCCGTCTGTACGCATCGCATTACAGGCCTTGGTTTTGTCATCCTTTGGCAGTGCTTTGAAGTGAGCAATGGTTTCGCAACCAATGTGAATCACTTTTTCTTCAAACACTTCACGTGTACCGTGGTTTGACGCTGGCACAACTAACAAAATGGCTTGGTTAGGCAGTGATTTGTCAATTTGTGACCAGTTGGTGTTGGGGTTAGCTACCATTTTACCGTTGACTGGTAATTGAGCAGCAAACGCTTTGAAAATGTGCTCAGGCTTCAACTTGAACTCTGGACCTTGAGCGCGTGAAGCGAACACAATGCCGTCATAACCAAACTTCACTTCTTGAATTTTCTTTACGCCAGCTTTGTTGCACGACTCAACTTCAGCAGGGCGAATAGCGCGTGAAGAGTTGGCGATATCAATCGTGTTAAGACCAACACCTTGACAGAACTGACGCAAACCACCGCCTGAACCACCGGAACCGACAACGGGAGTTTTAAATTGAGATAATGTGCTGCCGAACTCTTCAGCGACGATGCTGGCAAATGGCAGAACGGTTGATGAGCCCGCTACTTGAACGGTGTCACGTGCAGCAGCAGTGGCGCTCATGCCAATAGCTGCAGCAGCCACAACGGCCAAGCCTAAATTCTTTTGAGTCAATCGCATGTTGCTTTCCTCGTTAGTTTTATCACATAGAAATCTATTGGATGACCGACTTCTAATCAGCCCGCTCTCCAAGTACGGCGTACTTTCTATGATCTGTGTTACAACTTCATGACAGCATTAAGTCAAATTCATCCTTTAGCAGGATAGACAGCTCATCGCCTTGGTGTGATCATTCGTTTCTAAATAAAAACAATAAGTACGGACTCCCGAATGGAAGACAACAACGACAACCCTCGTCCACGCGGAACGCTGCGTCTGCAATCCGTGGTTTTGCCACGTGATGCCAACGGCGCTGGCGACATTTTTGGCGGTTGGTTAGTGGGTCAAATGGATATTGCTGGTGACATGGCCGCCAGCAAACGTGCACAAGGCCGTGTTGCTACCGTGGCCATCACTGATGTGGTGTTTTTACGTCCAGTATCGATTGGTGATGTGGTTGCCATTTATGCCGATATTCTTGAAGTCGGCCGCTCATCCATGAAAGTCACGGTGGAGGCATGGGAAATGAGCGACCCGCAAAATGCTCCGCGCAAACTCGGTGAAGGCCTATTCACCTTTGTTGCCATCAATAATGATGGTCGCACTCGCGCCCTACCTTAAGCACGGGTCAGCCTGGCGTATTGCGCCACTAACCACTTGCTGCCAATGCCCTTAAAGTTCACTTGAATACGGGCATTGGGGCCGTTGCCTTCAAACGCCA
>CAYYWS010000082.1:5604-8052 GCA_964473955.1 uncultured Paraperlucidibaca sp.
ATGCCCTTAAAGTTCACTTGAATACGGGCATTGGGGCCGTTGCCTTCAAACGCCAAAATCACCCCGTCGCCAAAGCGTGAGTGCACCACGCCCTCACCTAGGCGCCATGCTCCTTCACCAGACTCATCACCACCTAACGTGGTTTGGCGCAAATCATTGCCTAAGCTGCTGCCAGTGGACTTCTGTTGGCTACCACTTTTGAAGCCACCATAGGTGGGTGCACTTTGCTGACGAACCGGTGCCAACAAAGCTTCTGGAATCTCTTTTAGGAAGCGCGACGGCACATGATAGGCCTCGTTGCCATACAGTCTGCGTACTTCGGCATAGGTGATAAACAGCTCACGCATGGCGCGAGTAATGCCGACATAACACAGGCGACGCTCTTCCTCTAAATTGTTTTCCTGCAAGGCCATTTCGTGCGGGAACAAGCCTTCTTCGCAGCCGGCCAGAAACACAATCGGGAACTCCAAGCCTTTGGCGGCATGTAGGGTCATCAGCTGCACAGCATCTTCAAACTCACCTGCTTGCTGTTCGCCAGCCTCTAACGCGGCATGGTCTAAAAACGCCGCTAATACAGAGGGCGCGTCTGTGTCTTCAACATCAAATTCACGTGCAGCAGCCACCAATTCACGTAAGTTTTCCACCCGCGCCTGGCCTTTTTCGCCCTTCTCTTTTTCGTGATGTGTAATCAGACCGCTTTGCTCAATCACCGCCGATACTAAGTCACCTAAAGGCGCATCTTGTGTATCTGCATCTAAGCGATCGATCAACTCTAAGAAGAATAGGATTTTGCCCACTGCCAAAGATGGCAAAAGCCGCTCACGCACCACCTGCTGTGCCGCCATCCACAAGCTGATCTGACCCTCACGCGCCAGCTGCCTTAATGTATCGACACTTTTATCGCCTATGCCACGTGTTGGCACATTCACAATTCGCTCAAATGCAGTGTCGTCATGGCGTTGCTGCATTAGCCGTAAATACGCGACCGCGTTTTTAATTTCAGCACGCTCAAAAAAGCGCAGACCGCCATAAATGCGATAGGGAATTTGGGCGCGCAACAACGCTTCTTCTAATACCCGAGACTGCGCATTGGAGCGATACAAAATCGCCATATCACGCCTTGCTGTACCGGCGCGAAAGCGCTCGTCTAACATACGGGCTATAAAATGCGCTTCGTCCAAATCGTTGTAACCGGCATAGACCGAAATCGGCTGGCCTTCGACACGATCAGTCCATAAATTTTTACCTAGGCGATCACCGTTATTCGCAATTACCGCATTGGCTGCCTGCAAAATCACTGAGGTTGATCGATAGTTTTGCTCTAAACGAATCAGCTCGGCATCGGCATAGTCACGTTGAAAGGTGCGGATGTTTTCAATACAGGCGCCACGCCAGCCATAAATACTTTGGTCGTCATCTCCCACCGCAGTCAGCATGCCGTTTTCACCCGCCAGCAGGCGTAACCAGGCATATTGAATACGGTTAGTGTCTTGAAACTCATCAACCAAGATCATGCGGAAACGTGCTTGGTAGTGTTTCAGCAGGTCCGGATGCTTTAACCATAACTCGTGGCTACGCAATAAAATTTCAGCAAAATCAATTAAGCCGCTGCGCTGGCATAACACTTCATAGGCTTGATAAATGCGCAGCATGGTGGCGGTAAACAGATCACCATTGGCTTGAATATGGTGCGCACGTCTACCCTCTTCTTTATTGCTGTTGATAAAACTTGCTGCCTGGCGTGCAGGCCACTTTTCTTCGTCAAGTTGCAGGTCTTTTAAGGCCCGCTTGATAACGCGAGTTTGGTCATCGCTATCTAAAATTTGAAAAGTCTGTGGCAAGCCAGCTTCTTTATAGTGCTGGCGCAAAAAGCGATGCGCCAACCCATGAAAGGTGCCAATCCACAGCGGCTGAGTGGCAATGCCCAACTGTTGCTCTAGGCGGTGGCGCATTTCGTGAGCAGCCTTATTGGTGAATGTCACCGCCAGCACGGCAAATGGCGACATACCAAAATTTTGGCAAAAATAACTGATGCGCGAGGTTAGCACTCGAGTCTTACCAGAACCGGCACCGGCCAAGACTAATAAATGTTGCGCATCACAGGTTACCGCGTCGCGTTGTGCAGGGTTTAAGCCTGCCAATAGATCAGATTCATTCATACGCTTATTGTAGACCAGCCATCGGCATTCGTTTTCCTGTTGATGCGCAAATGTTAAGGTATTCGCCTTAGCACAGGTAAAACTCATGAGCACAAACGCCACCTCTTACACAGCAACGCCCGGCGTATCAGCCGAGGCGCTGGATATGGCCAGGCTGGAGCAGGTACAAAATCAGCTACCGCGCTTTATCGCCATCACATTTGTTTGTGTGCTCGTCACCACTTGGCTGCTCTGGGATTGGCCGTTTGCCAGCAACCGCAATATCGCGATTTGGGCCATTAGCTTTTCT
>CAYYWS010000083.1:0-7922 GCA_964473955.1 uncultured Paraperlucidibaca sp.
TGACGACGCTGCGCCTCAGCCATATGTGATTGCATTACACGCCTGCCGTTTGTGGGTGCGCACGCTCAATGCCGCTGTTAAGTAAATTCAACGCATTTAAATAAGCTTTGGCGCTAGCAATCACAATATCAGTGTCCGAACCATGACCATTAATAATGCGCCCTGCTTTGCTGAGCCTAACAGTGACCTCACCTTGCGAATCGGTGCCACTAGTAATGGCATTCACCGAATAAAGCTCCAATGATGCGCCTGAGTTCGCCAATGCTTCAATCGCACGGAAGGTTGCATCAACTGGGCCAGAGCCAGTAGCCGAAACCGTTTTATCGGCCCCCAAGTGTTTTAGTGTGAGCTGAGCTTCAGGCACCGTCCCGGTTTTAGACGTCACTTCAAGACTCACCAACCCAAACACTTCTTCGGCATAGGGCTGTGCGTCTGACACGAGTGCATGCAAGTCCTCATCAAAGATTTCATGCTTTTTATCTGCCAAATCCTTAAAGCGCACAAACAATTGATTGAGACTGTTATCGGAACCAGCATTAATACCTAGCTCTTCTAAACGTGCACGGAATGCTGCGCGCCCAGAGTGCTTGCCCAAGACCATTTTATTGGCATTCCAGCCCACATCTTCAGCGCGCATGATTTCGTAAGTTTCACGATGTTTAAGCACACCATCTTGGTGAATACCAGACTCATGGGCAAATGCATTGGCACCCACAATGGCTTTATTAGGCTGCACAGGAAAGCCTGTAACACCAGAAACTAAACGCGATGCTGGCACAATGCCGGGGGTCCAAATATTGGTTTCAACCGGAAACAGATCGGCACGGGTTTTTACCGCCATCACCAGCTCTTCTAAGGAAGCATTGCCGGCACGCTCGCCTAAACCATTAATGGTGCATTCGACCTGTCTTGCGCCCTGTAAAACCGCACTTAAGGAGTTAGCCACGGCAAGGCCTAAGTCATTATGACAATGCACGGAAAATACGGCTTTATCGGCATTAGGAATGCGTGCCAGTAACTGACCAATGGTGTCACCAAACTGACCGGGAATGGCATAACCCACCGTGTCTGGGATGTTGATGGTACGAGCCCCAGCATCAATTGCAGCTTCAATAATTCGGCATAAAAAATCGATTTCCGAACGCCCTGCGTCCTCACAAGAAAACTCAACATCCTCGGTCAGGTTGCGCGCATAAGTTACCGCGCGTACTGCATTCTCAACCACGGCATCGGGCTCAAGACGCAGCTTGTACTTCATATGAATAGGAGATGTTGCGATAAAGGTATGAATGCGTGAAGCATTTGCAGGCTTAAGTGCTTCTGCTGCACGATCAATATCTTCCGCACGGGCACGCGCCAAAGAACAAATACGCGAGTCCTTAACGGCTTCTGCAACCGCACGCACGGATTCAAAGTCACCCTGACTGGCGATGGCAAAACCAGCCTCAATAATATCCACCCGCATACGCTCTAAGGCTTTCGCAATACGCACCTTTTCCTCAGTGGTCATAGACGCACCAGGGCTCTGCTCGCCATCACGTAAGGTGGTATCAAAAATAAATAACTTGTCTTTAGCCGCCATCATGCGCTCTCTTTTTATCATCATCAAAGTATTGTTAGCTGCTATTGTACGCACTGCAAGCGGCAAATACGCAGCCAATCTGCGAATACCACGAATGACCAAAATTCAACCAATCTTTTGCATTTCGGCCAACACATTTGGTCATTTTTTCCGTATCTTTGCCGCCATTAATATCACCTGGATTGTGAGACCATGTCAGTACCTCTAATTGCCTACCCCACAACACAACAACTTGTTGATAATGTGGCATCACTCAATACACGTCTGCAGCAGCGCAGCAAAGAGAAACAAGGCCCGTTTGCCACCGAGCTCATGCAGCAATCGGCTGAAGACTTGTTAACGGTATTTTTTGCCGACTTGTTTGACCAGTTAAAACAAGCCGAACCGCGTCAGAGTTATCGCGAAGGCAGTGCCGTGGTGCGCGACATTCGCGACAAACTGCTGCACTACTTAGGCTGGGCATCGCCATTTTTTGGTAATGATCGCTTGCCACCAGCGGTTGAGCATTATTTTGGTCTCTTCCGCCCGCTCAATGTGAATGGTGACTTGGTGCCACACATTACCATCTCCATTTCACCCGAATTACGCGCGCGCGCCGACGCGGTATTACCGAGTTTGATGGCTGGTGAAGCAAAAGACATGAAAGAGTGCATTGCTGTCTTTAACGACATCATCATAGAAGCGCTGCAAACGTTGCTGGTACGCCCCAAAGACTTGATGAAGTTCAACTTCATTGTGAATAAAACTTTATCGGGTGTGATTAGCCTAATGACCAATCTAACCACGCGCAGCTTAGAAAAAGCTGGCGCTGATATGCCTGCTGAGCACCAACCGATTCTGGCGCGCCACATCGCCAAGTTTTTAGTCGAGCCCCAGGCACTACAAGCGGCGTAATTGTTAATGATCTAACCATAAAAAAACCCCGCATAAATGCGGGGTTTTTTATGCAAAGGCGAAAGCCGATGATTACATCATGCCGCCCATACCACCCATGCCGCCCATATCAGGCATTGCAGGGCCTGATGACTTGTCTTCTGGCGCATCAGCGATCATGCACTCAGTAGTCAACATCAAACCAGCAACTGAGGCTGCATTTTCTAGCGCTGAACGAGTCACTTTAGCTGGATCCAAAATACCCATAGCAATCATGTCGTCATATTCGCCAGAAGCCGCGTTGTAACCGAAGTTACCAGTACCCTCTTTCACTTTGTTCAGCACGACTGAAGCTTCTTCACCGGCGTTGGTCACGATTTGACGCAAAGGCGCTTCCATCGCACGGCGCAGAATGTTGACACCGGCAGTTTGATCTTCATTGTCGCCTTTGAAGTTGTTCAATGCAGCCAAGGCACGAACCAGTGCTACGCCACCGCCAGCAACCACACCTTCTTCAACTGCTGCACGTGTTGCATGCAGAGCGTCATCAACGCGGTCTTTTTTCTCTTTCATTTCAACTTCAGAGCCAGCACCGACTTTGATTACTGCAACACCGCCAGCCAACTTGGCCACACGCTCTTGCAGTTTTTCTTTGTCGTAGTCAGAAGTTGCATCTTCAATTTGTACACGAATCTGAGCAACACGAGCTTCAATTTCAGCAGACTGACCAGCGCCATCAATAATGGTGGTGTGCTCTTTCGCTACGATGACTTTTTTCGCGCTACCCAAATCATTCAAAGTGGCATTTTCTAAGCTCAAGCCCACTTCTTCAGAAATTACAGTACCGCCTGTCAGAATAGCGATGTCTTGCAGCATAGCTTTACGACGGTCACCAAAGCCTGGCGCTTTTACTGCGCACACTTTTACGATGCCACGCATTGAGTTAACCACCAATGTTGCCAAGGCTTCGCCTTCAACATCTTCAGCGATCAACAGCAATGGTTTGCCGGACTTAGCCACCGCTTCCAACACCGGAATCATTTCGCGAATGTTGGAGATCTTTTTGTCTACCAACAAAATGAATGGGCTATCTAAGTCAGCAACCATGGTGTCTTGCTTGTTAGCAAAGTATGGGCTGATATAACCGCGGTCGAACTGCATACCTTCAACCACTTCCAAGGTGTCTTCAAAGCCAGAGCCTTCTTCAACGGTGATAACACCTTCTTTGCCCACTTTATCCATGGCTTGGGCAATCAGGTCACCGATTGTGGTGTCTGAGTTGGCGGAAATAGAACCAACTTGAGCAATCGCTTTGGAGTCGGTGCAAGGTGTCGAAATCGCTTTGATTTCAGCTACGGCAACACGCACGGCTTTATCAATACCGCGCTTCAAGTCCATTGGGTTCATGCCAGCAGCAACAGCTTTCATGCCTTCATTCAGAATGCTTTGTGCCAACACAGTCGCTGTTGTTGTACCGTCACCGGCGATTTCAGCTGTACGTGAAGCCACTTCTTTTACCAGCTGGGCGCCCATGTTTTCGAACTTGTCTTTGAGTTCGATTTCTTTAGCAACAGACACACCATCTTTAGTGATGTGTGGTGCACCAAATGACTTATCGATAACCACATTACGACCTTTAGGGCCCAGTGTGACTTTGACCGCATCGGCCAACACATTCACACCATTGATCATTTTTGCGCGAGCACTGTCGCCAAAACGTACTTCTTTAACGGCCATCTCTAAAATCCTCTTATCAACAAATAATTATTTCGCTTAAGCCTTAGGCTTCAAGAACTGCAAAAATTTCGGACTCTTTCATGATCATGTACTCTTCACCGTCAACTTTTACGGTGCTTCCGGCGTACTGACCAAACAGCACTTTGTCACCGACTTTAACGTCGAGTGGGCGTACTTCGCCGTTTTCTTTGATGCTGCCGTTGCCGATTGCAATCACTTCACCTTGTGAAGGTTTTTCGGCAGCGGAACCTGGAAGCAAAATGCCACCGGCTGTTTTGGTTTCTTCTTCTACGCGACGAATCACAACACGATCGTGCAATGGACGAATTTTCATCGGAACCTCCAGTTAATACATAGGTTGGTACAAGCATTTGGCTTGAATACTTGATGGGGATGGAAACGGTGGCTTCAAGGGCAATGCCTGAAATTTTTTAGCCAAGTGATTAAAAAACCGCTAACGTAGCGACCTGAACAGCGAGCATTGTATGTCTGAAACTATAAACACCCCACAAGTTACCCTTCGTGATGCCTTTGGCCGCCCTGCAGCGTTTACCATGCTGCTTTTTGGTTTTGCCTCAGGCCTACCCTTTTTATTGGTTGGCGGCACCTTATCGGTCTGGCTGAAAGAAAGCGGCGTATCACTCGAAGATATTGGTCTGATCAGCTTGGCGGGCTTAGCTTACGCCTTTAAGTTTGTTTGGGCACCGTTGGTCGATCGTTATCGCATGCCTCTGCTACATCGCTTAGGCCGACGTCGGTCCTGGCTATTAGCTGCGCAAATGTTGCTAGCGAGCGCCATGATTGGTATGGCTATGATTACGCCAGCGGGCGGGCTTACACTCTTTGTCATGCTGACCGTACTCGCTGGCCTAGCAGGCGCCACTCAAGACGTCGTCGTTGATGCCTATCGCATTGAAATTGCGCCCGTCGACATGCAAGGCGCATTAGCAGCGACCTACACACTAGGTTATCGCATGGCTTTGTTAGTGTCTGGCGCACTAGCACTCACTTTGGCTGACCACCTGCCATGGCAATCCATTTATCTCATGATGGCTGCCCTAGTTGGTGTGATTATGTTATTCACACTTTGGGCAAAAGAGCCTGAGACCTACATTAATTTAGCGGGCGAAGGCGCTGTTACAGAGACCTTAAGAGAAAGCATTGTTGGCCCCTTCCGTGAGTTTTTCACACGCTTTTCTGGCGTTTTAGGGCTCGCTCTATTGGCTTTTATTGGCTTATTTAAAATCTCCGATCAAATGCTGGGCGTGATGGCATTTCCGTTCTATTTAGATAGCGGCTTTACTAAAACCCAAATTGCTGGCGTGAGTAAGTTATTTGGTGTTTGGGTCAGCATTGCCGGCGCCTTTATTGGTGGTGCCGTCGCCGTCAAACTGGGGGCACATCGCACATTATTTATTGGCATGGTTATTGGCGCGGTCAGTAACTTATTGTTCGTGTTATTAGCCTACTTCCCCGGCAACATCTCAGTGTTTGTTGCGGTTATTGGCGGTGAAAACCTAGCCGGCGGCTTTTTGGGTGCTGCCGCTGTGGCGTGGTTATCTGCTTTGGTTAATAAGGGTTATACCGCAACTCAGTACGCATTATTTAGCTCTCTCGTTGCACTACCGGGCAAGCTAGTGGGTGGCTTCTCCGGATTCATGGTGGTCGGCATGGGCTATGTTGGCTTTTTCATATTTTCAGCTGCGGCAGTTATTCCCGCTGTTATGCTGTTTTTCTGGTTAAGCCCACGCATCAAGCCATTAATTAATCAAAACGGAAGTGACCGCTAGGTATCGTCATTTATGACATAGCTGTGACCGGTCATTTACGTAACCTATACAAAACCCCTCAATAAGCTCACGGAAACTACTGTGCATAAGTCTTAAACTGCACATTAGTACAATAAAAGTGATCATCACGAGGGGTATCTCATGCAACGTACATCTTTGTCTTTAGCGATTGTTCTAGCCAGCATTGCAAGCCAAGCCAGTGCTGGTGGTTTTGCACTCAACGAACAAAGCATTTCAGCCGCTGGCACCGCCAATGCCGGCCGTGTTTCAGCCGTGCTTGATGCATCGACTGTCTACAACAACCCCGCAGCTATGATGCAACTGAAGCAGGCTCAGTTCACTCAGGCCGTTGCGTTCATTGATGCACAAAGCAAAATTACTAACGCCTCAGGTGGGTTCATGCCAGTTGGGGCAGGTGGCACCACCGAAGGCGATATTGTTCCACATACATTTATTCCTTCTGGTTATTACTCTTCTGGAGACAAGGGCGGCTGGGCATGGGGTGTGGCTGCTTATGGCAGCTTTGGCCTGAAGACAAACTACGAGCCAAGCTTTGCTGGCCGTGTTTATGGCGATAAAAGTGATGTAAAAGTAACGACAATTCAACCAACACTTAGCTATCAAGTGAATGACACCATTTCTGTGGGCGTAGGCCCGACAATTAATAAGTTAGAAGCGTACCTTAGTAGTTTTAACCCATTAAATGGATTAACTACCTCGCTAGAAGGCGACAAAATTGCTTATGGCTACAACGTTGGTATTCATGCCAAGTTCAGTGATCAAACTCAAGCTGGTTTAGTATATCGCTCAAAAGTAAATTACAACGTCAAAGGTGAAATCAAAGACGCGTTAGTTGCTGGCGACAAGTTCGACGCACGCACCTCTTTAGCTACACCAGAGTCTGTTGAGCTAGGTATTAGTCACCAGTTAACACCAACATTAACTGCACATGCTGGTGCCGTTTGGACGCGCTGGAGCCGTTTGCAGGCACTCAATGTTTCAAGCGCATTAGGAAGTGCTGGCAGTGAGACCTTTGACTGGGATAACACTTGGGGGACAGCGCTAGGTTTAAGCAAACAAGTCAACGATAAGCTCGTATTACGTGCTGGTTTAGCTTATGACCGCACGCCTGTAACTGAAGAGCACTTATCAGTACGCTTACCAAGTGGCAATCGTCGGATTGCCACGTTAGGTGCGGGATACCAAATCAGCCCCAATCAAATTATTGACTTCTCGTATGCTTACTTAGATGAGTCGAAGCGCAATGTAAATAAAGTAGCGCCGGTACCGTTCGCTGCCACCTACAAAAATACTGCCAGCATTTATGGCTTGCAGTTCACCCAACGCTTTTAATGCTTAAGGCATAAACAGCTAATCCAAAATACCGGCCATGTGCCGGTATTTTTTTGCCACCGCAATACAAATGTAACCATTCTGCTTGACCTTAAACATCTGCTAGTCAACTATCCATGCATCGTTACATATAGGAACTGAGTTTATGTCGAACACCGTACATGCTTTTAATGCAGATGACGCGCTCGCAGACTACGACGCTACGGCGTTAGCTGACCATATCCGTCAGGGTAAAGTCAGTGCAGAAGAAGTACAAAAAGCTGCCATCACACGCGCACAACTCGTAAATCCGGCATTAAACGCTATCGTGCTGGAACGCTTCGATCAGCCTATTCAAACTACTCACGACAGCAAAGCCATCTTTGCTGGTGTACCAACTTTCATCAAAGACAATGTCAACATTACCGGATTGCCCACTCGCATGGGGTCACGTGCCATACCCAGCGTTCCGGCTAAAGCAAATAGTCCATTTGTTGATCAATACCTAAATCTCGGCATGGTCTGTCTTGGCAAAAGCACCCTGCCCGAATTTGGTTTTAGTGCCAGCACCGAATATATGGTTGATGAGCCAACACACAACCCTTGGC
>CAYYWS010000084.1:0-2820 GCA_964473955.1 uncultured Paraperlucidibaca sp.
TCGCCATTTTGAAACTCGGTATCACCTTCTTTGACTTCTTCATCAAAGGTGAAGCCATACGAAAAGCCTGAACATCCGCCGCCAGTAATATAAACACGCAACTTTAATAATGGATTAGCCTCACCCTCACGCAGCTTACGCACTTTAGCGGCGGCGTTGTCGGTTAACACTAATGCAGCGGTGGACATGTCCTACTCCTAATCAAATTAAGCAACGCTGTCTTTGACAGCTTTTAATAGCGGCGCCGATAAAGGCTGCAAATGCCCCGTGACCTGAGCGCCCAGCGACATTTCCATGCGCTGATATGACACCACTCCTTCAATTCGAGCATCGGCAGTCAACTCAAGATGCTCATGCACTGTCACATTGCCACGAATCACACCACTAACAACGGCATTGGGCACATTAACATCGCCGATAACTTCCCCATGCAAATGCAGACAGCCTTCAGTTGATTCCACATTGCCCGTGACACTGCCTTCTAAATGTAACCCGCCAGTAAATGTTAAATCACCAACAAGATGCGTTTGTTCACCAATAAAGCTGTGATCAGTATAGGCCGATAGGTCTGAGTGTGTTTTTTGTTTTTTAAACATACTTAACTTCCTTTAACTTCCCATTTATAACGACGCTCTGTGCTAAGCCTGCCAGCACTGACGCGAATATCAACTCGCTCCGGGTTGAATCCAGCTGGAACCGTCCACTCGCCGGTAAATTGTTGATAGTAACGAAACTGAAAACGCGGAGCCTCAAGCGGCAATGAAACATTTCGTGAACCAGATACTAGTTTAGCAGTTACTGCACCTTGGGCCACGCTGCCACTCATTGAGTTACGTGTCACCAATAATCGATATCGCACCTTATTATCAGCACTACCCGGCAGTAACTCGAAGAACTCAACACCCAAGTCGTTAGTTACTGCCTTAGGTGAAACCATCCGCTTGTAGAAAATGACGCGATCCTCAAGTGAGGACATGGTCGCCAACAGCTCTTGATTATCATCACGCATTCGCCGCGATGCTTCCTCAATAATGGCAAACTCACGCTCACGAATAGCCGCAGACTCCTGCGTTGCCGTAATGCGCTTTTCAGCGTTTTTCACAACCGCCCCAATCGCTGCTTGCGCACGCTCTGCTTCTTCACCTGCTAAGTGCTGGCCAAAGCCAAAACCCACAGCACCAAATATTGCAGCCACCATAATCATGGCAACCACAATATACCAAGGACGATTCGGTTTATCTGGAACAATTGCCAGCCGCAACCGGTCTCTACGTCGCACCCTCACCTCGCTTGCTTTATGGCATTAAAGCAATGTGCGACAAGCCTGCTTGCTCGTCAAAACCACACATTAAATTCATATTCTGCACTGCCTGACCAGCAGCGCCCTTCACTAAATTGTCAATAACGGATAATACTACAACAGTATCTCCGCCCTGAGGCCGATAAACTGCTAGTCGACATGTGTTTGCGCCTTTAACCGAACGTGTTTCAGGCAAACTACCCGCCGGCATAACGTCTACGAAAGGCTCATTAGCATATGCCGACTCAAATAAAGCCTGCAAATCCTCTACTGGTTTCGTCAAACGCGCATATAAGGTGGCGTGTATGCCACGAATCATTGGCGCTAAATGTGGCACAAAGGTCAGTCCAACTGGGGAGCCCGCCGCACCATCTAAACCTTGACGAATTTCAGGCAAATGACGGTGACCCGACACTCCATAGGCCTTAAGGCTTTCGCTGGATTCGCTCAACAAACTGGTTATCTCCGCCTTTCGGCCAGCACCAGACACACCTGAAGCCGCGTCAGCAATTAAAGACCCCGTATCAATCACACCGGCATTTAATAAAGGCAAAAAGCCCAACTGAACCGCAGTTGGGTAGCAACCGGGGTTCGCTACCAAACGAGCCGCCTTAATTGCGTCACGATTCACTTCCGGCAAGCCATATACCGCTTCGGCCAATAAATCAGGGCAGGTATGCGGCATGCCGTACCACTGCTGCCAAACAGCGGGGTCTTTTAAGCGAAAGTCTGCAGCTAGATCAATAACCTTCACGCCGCGCGCCAGCAACTCAGGTACTTGCTTCATAGCAATGCCACTGGGTGTTGCATAAAACACCACGTCACAGGCAGCCAAGCGCTCAACATCTGGCTCAGAGAAGGCGATATCTACACGGCCACGTAAATTAGGGTAAATAGCAGAGACTGGCTGGCCGGCTTCGCCGCGAGAGGTAATGGCCTCTAGCTTTACTTCTGGGTGCTGAGCCAATAAACGTAATAGCTCGACACCGGTATAGCCTGTACCACCAACAATTCCCACTTTAATCATGAACAACCTCTGCCTAAAAAATTCAAATTGAGTGCCACATTATCTGCACAGCTTAAGCCGCGGGTAAACCTGCATACTAGCGATATGCAGCAGTTGTTGGCAGACTAGCTGACAATTATAAACCTGAGTGTGTGAACTTAATGCTGTGGATTAAAGCCTTTCACGTAATTGCCGTTATTTGCTGGTTTGCTGGCCTGTTTTACTTGCCACGCTTATTTGTTTACCACAGCGAGTGCAAAGACAACGCCGGACATGAGCGCTTTGTTGTCATGGAACGTAAACTTTATCGCGGCATTATGTGGCCATCGATGGTGGTCACCGTTGGCTTAGGTATTTGGTTAATGGTGCTAGGCTGGGATTTTTGGAAAACCCAAGGCTGGCTTCATGCCAAATTAGTATTGGTGGCAGCTTTGGTTGTATATCACCTTCTTTGTGGCGTTTATCGTCAACAGCTTGCCGAGCAACGCAGCCGCCACAGCAGCTTGTATTTTCG
>CAYYWS010000084.1:2920-7850 GCA_964473955.1 uncultured Paraperlucidibaca sp.
TTTATCGTCAACAGCTTGCCGAGCAACGCAGCCGCCACAGCAGCTTGTATTTTCGTATCTTTAACGAAGTGCCGGTACTGGCGCTAGTTGCTATTATTATTCTTGTTATTGTGAAGCCATTCTAATGCGCCCCGTCGTACTTTGTTTCTCAGGGCTGGACCCTTCTGGTGGTGCTGGTTTACAAGCCGACATTGAAGCAATTGCTAGTTGCGGCGCACATGCGGCCGTAGTTGCCACCGCGCTCACCATTCAAGATAGTCAGCAAGTTTATGGCTTTGAACTAGTCAACCCCGATCTAATGCGCCAACAAGCCGAAAAGGTACTGGCAGACTTACCTGTAGCAGCTATCAAGCTGGGAATGCTGGGCTCTGCTCAAGCAGTGCAGACTATCTTTGAGGTGTTAGCAGCATACCCTCATATTCCGGTGATCATGGATCCGGTATTGGCTGCAAACTCTGGCGGCAAGCTTGCGGACGACAGCTTGCGAGAATCCATCCTAAACGTACTGCCACGCATTCATGTGCTAACACCCAACAGCATAGAGGCTAGACGCTTAAGTGCCTGCAACGACCTAAGCACTGCTGTTGAGGTGCTTAATCAGGCGCCCTATCTTTGGCTTAAAGGTGGCCATGAGGCGGGCACTCATATCATCAACACACTGTATAAAAATAGCTGCCGCATACATGAGTCTGTTCAACCTCGGCTTGAGGGTGAATACCATGGCTCAGGTTGCACCTTAGCGTCAGCATTGGCGGCATTTATCGCACTAGGCCATGACATGGCTACGGCATGCCAACTAGCAGAAAAATACACCTATCACGCGCTCCAACATGCCGACCAGCCACATCAAAATGGCCAGCGCATTCCTCGCCGAATTTTCCAGCCTGATCTGTCATGACCAGTACTACTTTCAGAAAAATATCTGGGCTTTATGCCATTACTGATCATGCACTGCTGGGTGATGAACTCATCAACGCGGTGGCGGCGGCGATTAAAGGTGGCGCTAGCGTTATTCAGTACCGAGATAAAAGCCAAGACCACGCACGAAGGCTGCGTGAAGCCAGCGCACTGCGCCAGTTATGCCATCACCATCAACTGCCATTACTGATTAATGATGATGTTGAACTCGCCGTTGCCGTCAATGCCGATGGCGTCCATTTAGGCCAGCAAGATGGTGACATTATTGCCGCCAGAGCTCGTTTAGGTGCCCATGCCATTATCGGCGTCACCTGTCATAATCGAATGGATTTAGCTGAGCAAGCAGCGGCGCAAGGCGCTAGTTATCTTGCCTTTGGTGCGATTTATCCTTCACAAAGCAAACCGCACGCTGTGCTATGTTCGCTGGACATTATCGAACAAGCTAGGCATCAATTTGAGTTACCACTAGTAGCGATTGGTGGCATTAGTGTCGATAATATCGCGCCTGTCATTGCCGCTGGCGCAAACGCCTGCGCCGTCATCGCCAACCTCTGGCAAAGCGTTGATATTTGCCAGCAAGCCACCATTTTAGCCAAGGAGTTTCCGCCACATGAGTAGCAATCGATCAGAGGCATTATTTGAAAGCGCCTGCGAGCACATTCCCGGTGGCGTGAACTCACCGGTGCGGGCTTTCCGAGGTGTCGGTGGCACACCTGTCTTTTTTGCGCGCGCCCAAGGTGCGTATTTGTTTGACGCAGATGATCGCTGCTATATCGACTATGTCTGCTCATGGGGCCCAGCCATCTTGGGGCACGCACAAGCGGATGTAATTCGCGAAGTACAGCAAGCCGCCGTACTGGGTTTATCGTTTGGCGCTCCCACTGAAGTTGAAGTGGAGATGGCAAACTGCATTCACCAAATCATGCCATCCATGGAAATGATCCGCATGACCAGCTCTGGCACTGAAGCCACCATGAGCGCCATTCGACTGGCACGCGGCTTTACTGGTCGCGACCTGCTGGTAAAGTTCGAAGGCTGCTATCACGGCCACTCAGACTCACTGCTGGTAAAAGCTGGCTCAGGCGCATTAACACTCGGCGTGCCCAGCTCAGCGGGCGTCCCAGTTGGTGTGGCTAAAGACACCATCACCCTGCCCTATAATGACCCTCAAGCCGTACGCGACTTTTTCAAAGCACGTGGTCATGATGTTGCTTGTATTATTGTTGAGCCAGTGGCTGGCAATATGAACTTAGTCCCACCACGCAATGGCTTCCTAGAAACCCTGCGTGAGGTATGTGATCAATACGGTAGCGTACTGATCTTTGATGAAGTCATGACCGGCTTCCGAGTGGCCTTAGGTGGTGCACAGGCGCTTTATAATGTTCGTCCAGATTTAACCACCTTAGGCAAAATTATTGGTGGCGGCATGCCTGTTGGCGCGTTTGGTGGCCGCAAAGACATTATGTCCTGCATTGCTCCGCTGGGTCCGGTGTATCAAGCCGGTACATTATCCGGCAACCCGATTGCCATGCGTGCCGGTCTAAAAACATTAGAGTTGCTATCTCGTCCCGGCTTTCATGATGAATTAAGTGCAAAAACGCGCGCGCTCTGTGATGGCTTTGAAGCGGCCGGCAAAGCTGCCAACGTCGCCATCAGCACTCAGCAAGTGGGCGGCATGTTTGGTTTGTATTTCAGTGCGCAGCCAGCTTGGTCTTATGAAGACGCCACTGCATGTGACAGCGAACACTTCAAGCGCTTCTTCCATGCCATGTTGGCTGAGGGTATTTATTTAGCACCCTCGGCCTATGAGGCAGGGTTTGTTTCAATTGAGCACTCTATGGCTGATATTGAAAATACAGTCGCTGCCGCAGAACGTGCTTTATTGGCTACTCGCTAATGAAGCTCAGCAGGCCGTTGCTGACTGCACTGGTCATCTCCAGCCTGCTGCATATTGCGCCATTTATTGAGTTGAATTGGCGTGAATGGTTTATCGAGACGGAAGATGAAGTATTAGAAACCAGTGAGGCTGACGAAGTTGAGCGCGTCGAATTAGCGCTATCGCCCATTGAAGAAACACCGCTTCACCCTCAATTAGTGTTTTATCGACCCGCACCACCACCGCCACCTATAGTGGCTCAGGCTGCAGTGGAAACACCACCACCTAAGGCTACACTCCCCGCGCAAGAATCCCCAATTGATGTGACTGCTGATGCTGCAGTAGAACCAATTGAAGACGTCGCGATAGAAGAAATTTATGAGCCGCCCGCCACATTCCCAGTGTCGGTTCAAGCCATTCACAGCGCAAGATACCGGGGTATTCGCCTGCGTTTGCAGCAACAGTGGATGATGGAAGGGCGTGAATACTTCATTCGTAACGATTCACGTAAGTTTGGCTTTAGTGGCCTTATTACTAGCTCAGGAAAAGTATCTCCAGAAGGACTGAGGCCGGAGGCGTTTCGCCTAATGCTCAACAATGACACTCAGCAGTTTGCAGATATGGATTATGTCAATGATGTCATGACTCATGGTCGCAGCACCCGTCAGCGCAGCACACCATTAAACGGTGAGATTATTCAGGATATGGCCAGCCTGCCATTTCATGTGGCAGTGAGTTACGAAGGCAAAGCTGAGCGTGAGTTGACGGTCACTACTGGTAGTTCGATTTATAAAATCATCCTACGTGTTGTGGCCAACGAGCGCTTGCGTTTACCTGGCGGAGAGATTGACACCATACATTTGGTTGGCACTCGCGAAAACGATGAGGGCAAGTTACAGGGTGGCTACGATATTTGGTTGGCGCCCTCATTACGCAACTTCCCGGTTCGCTTTACCGGGCCAGATAGCCGTGGCAACTTGTTGGAAATGTCGTTACTACAGGTCGATTTTGACGGCCGACGCGTCTTTGGTCGCGACAGTGTTGATGATGAATTCGACGAGCACGAGCCGGATCAAATTCCTCTCGACCTACTGCAACAGCATGGTTACGATCACATTCAACCAATCGCCGACTAAAGCTAGCGACCGAATAAGCCACGTACGCCATCAATAAATGAGTCGAATAAACCGGGCAAACCACCGACTGCACAGGATGTCATTTCGGTCGGACGATTTTTATTAGATAGCGGCACATATACCACGTTGGCACACTCCTCCTTACTGAGCTTGCCTGAGGTGCTATCTATCCAATCCCAAGCAACCGCAGTTGGTTGTCGAGGCCGCACCACAGGCGGCTTCATACGCACCATCATGTCGGTCCAAATCGGCAAAGCGCCCGCACTGCCCGACAAACCAATGGGTTTATTATCATCTCTGCCTAACCACACCACCGCTAGATGATTGCCGGCAGCACCCGCAAACCAGCTATCCCGCATGTCATTAGTAGTCCCTGTTTTGCCCGCCAGCACATGATTTGGTAGCCGCGCTTTAGCCGATCTACCAGTACCATTGTTCATCACTTGCTGCATCGCCCAATGCAATTGATAACCGTCTGCTGGGTCAATGACTTGGCGGCGCTCCTGACGAAAATCTTTGAGCACCTGGCCGTCCGCAGAAACCACTTCACGAATACTCAAAATGGGCGCATACGTCCCCATCGACAGCATAGTTTGATAGAGCTGCAGTACATCCATCGGCCGCATATCTGCAGCGCCTAACAGTAACGATGGGAAAGGTGTTAATTCTGTTGTCACACCCAACTGACGTAAACTGGCAACCACCATGGGCAAACCAACAGACATACCTAAGCGCACCGCTGCTTGGTTATACGAATACGCTAAAGCATCATTTAGTGTGACCACACCGTGACTTTGATTATCATAATTTTGCGGACGCCACGTTTTACCAGAATCACTCACCACCTCAACAGGACCATCATCGATTGGTGAGCCAAGGGTGTAACGACCACTACTAACCGCTGCTAAATAAATCGCTGGCTTTAATAACGAGCCTACTTGGCGCTTTGCATCAATGGCTCGGTTGTAACCAGTGAACACTGTAGCGCCACCCACTAATG
>CAYYWS010000085.1:0-7721 GCA_964473955.1 uncultured Paraperlucidibaca sp.
CGGATGGTTGGGTCTTGAAGCTCACGCCGACAGTGTTCCCGTGTATTGGAAAGAAGATGGCGTCATTGCCTCTGTAGATGAGATGTTGTTGGCCATAAACTCGCTGAAAACTTGACCGCAGAGACGATGGCTCGTATATATGCCGCACTTTACGGCGCTGCTTTTTAAAATGTTAAGGAATCCCCGTTCATGGGTAAGTCACTAGTAATTGTGGAGTCACCCGCCAAGGCTAAGACCATCAATAAGTACCTCGGCAAAGAGTTTGTCGTGAAATCTAGTGTGGGCCATGTCCGTGATCTCCCGGTAAGTGGTGGTGGCTCAGACCCTGCAGAGCGCGCCAAAGCGGCGGCAGAAACTCGTAAGCTATCGCCCGAACAAAAAGCGGCACAGCAAGCCACAAAACAGCGCGCGGCTTTGGTGGCGCGTATGGGCGTGGATCCAGAAAATAAATGGAAAGCTAAATACGCGATTTTGCCCGGTAAAGAAAAAGTAGTCAGTGAACTGCAAGCGTTAGCCAAAACTGCCGACACCATCTATCTCGCAACCGACTTGGATCGCGAAGGAGAGGCGATTGCCTGGCATTTGCGTGAAGTGATTGGTGGTGATGATTCGCGCTTTAAGCGAGTGGTTTTTAACGAAATTACCAAAACTGCAATCACCGAGGCGTTTAGTCAGCCGGGTGAACTCAATATTGCACGAGTCAATGCGCAGCAAGCACGACGATTCTTAGATCGAATTGTCGGTTATATGGTGTCGCCGTTGCTGTGGGCCAAAATTGCGCGTGGTTTATCGGCTGGTCGTGTGCAGTCGGTAGCGGTGCGTTTGGTGGTAGAGCGTGAGCGTGAAATTCGTGCCTTTATTCCAGAAGAATATTGGGAGTTGATGGCCGACACTCAAACGCCGGAAAAGTCTGAACTGCGTCTGGAAGTGTCTCGTCAGGCTGGTGAGGCTTTTAAGCCGGTTAATGAGCAACAGGCGATGGCCGCGGTCGCGCTGCTAGAAAAGGCGGTATATCGCGTCAGTAAGCGTGAAGACAAACCCACACGTAGCAAACCATCAGCGCCTTTTATCACCTCAACTTTGCAGCAAGCGGCCAGTACGCGTTTAGGTTTTTCAGTCAAGAAAACCATGACAGTGGCACAGCGTTTGTACGAAGCTGGTCACATTACTTATATGCGTACCGATTCGACCAATCTGAGCAAAGATGCGGTGGATGCGGCGCGTACCTATATTGGTAAAGAGTTTGGTGCCAAGTATTTACCAAAAGACCCGTTGTCCTATAGCAGCAAAGAGGGCGCACAAGAGGCTCACGAAGCGATTCGTCCATCTGATGTAACGGCTAAGCCCGGCACCTTGACTGGTTTAGAAACCGACGCTGAGCGTTTATATGACCTGATTTGGCGACAATTTTTAGCCTGCCAAATGACAGATGCTGAATACACCAGCACGAGTTTGACGGTGGCTGCCACTGACTTTGAGCTACGCACCCGTGGCCGTATTTTGCGCTTTGATGGTTTTACCCGTGTGATGTCAGTGGCCGGCAAAGAAAAAGAAGACTTGGTACTGCCCGATGTGGCAGTTGGCGAAACCTTGTCGCTGGTGGCACTAGACCCTAAACAGCATTTCACCAAGCCAGTGGCGCGTTTTAGTGAAGCCAGTCTGGTGCGTGAATTAGAAAAGCGCGGCATTGGTCGCCCATCAACTTATGCGGCCATTATTTCGACCATTCAAGATCGTGGTTATGTCCGTCTTGAGGCCCGACGTTTTTACGCGGAAAAAATGGGCGATATTGTCACCGATCGTTTGAGTGAAAATTTCAGCAATCTGATGGATTATGCCTTTACCGCCGACCTAGAGGCGCAGCTCGATAAAGTAGCTGAAGGCAGTGAGGATTGGCAGGCGGTGTTGGATCGCTTTTATGTCGATTTCAAACGCAAGTTAGAACATGCGGCAAAAGAAGATCAAGGCATGCGCCCGAATCAGCCGGTACAGACTGATATTCCTTGTCAGTTATGTTCGCGGCCTTTGCAAATTCGTACAGCATCTACTGGGGTGTTTTTGGGTTGTTCGGGTTATGCCTTGCCGCCAAAAGAGCGCTGCAAGTTCACCCTGAACTTAACCCGTGGTGATGAAGCGGTTGCCGTCGATGATGACGAAGCTGAAACGCGTCAATTGCGCGCCAAGCATCGCTGCAAACTCTGTGGCACTGCGATGGAAAGTTATTTAATTGATGCCACCCGCAAGCTGCACATTTGTGGCAACAACCCCGACTGTGCTGGTTTTGAGGTAGAAGAGGGTAACTTCCGCATTAAAGGGTATGACGGCCCGCTGATTGAGTGCGACAAATGCGGCTCTGACATGCAGCTAAAAACTGGGCGCTTTGGTAAGTACTTTGGTTGCACTAATACCGCTTGTGGCAATACCCGAAAACTGCTGCGTAACGGCGAGGCTGCGCCACCCAAAGCCGACCCGATTGCATTACCAATGCTGCGCTGTGCCAAAGTGGATGACCATTTCTTGTTGCGTGATGGTGCCAGTGGCTTGTTCTTGGCAGCCAGTAAGTTTCCAAAAAATCGTGAGACTCGTGCACCGCTAGTGTCAGAGCTTCGCTTAGTGGCTGATCAACTCGACCCTAAGCATCACTATTTGTTAGGTGCGCCAGATCAAGATCCGGAAGGTCGCCCTTATGTGCTGCGTTTTAGTCGCAAGACTCGCGAGCAATATGTGATGACGGAAGAAGAGGGCAAAGCTACTGGTTGGCAGGCCTTTTATGTTGATGGTCGTTGGCAAGTGGTCGAACCAAAGGCTGCTAAAAAATGAGTAAAGAGCGCAATATTTATCCCGCGCGGACTAATCAAAAGCTGTATTTTGCCCGCCTGCAATTAGATTTAATGCAGGCCGCGTTAAGTGATGATGAAGCCTTTGATGCGTCTGCGCGCGCGTTGAGCTGCCGAGAGGCGGCAATCTGGCACTTGCACAGTGGCTTAGCCGCTTTTATGCAAGAGCTGTCGAAGTTTTATAAAGTGCAGCCGGTGGTTACCACCGTACATGGCTTGGCCGAGGCCATGGCTAAACGTCAGCAAGTATCACCTGAGGCACAGGTGTTAGAGCAGCTGTTGGATGCGCCAGACTCGTGGTTGGCAGGCCTGATGCGTGTGCATGCAGCCTGTTATTTGCCGGTGGCCTTGCCAGATTTAGAAGTCGAAGCAGAAAGTGCGGCGCGGATTGCGATTCCGGTAGTGAATACCGATATCGATGCACCGTTGTCGACAAATGATGTGACCCTTTTGCTGCAGATACACCGTGAGCTAACCCACATTATTCGTGGATTTCGTGCTGAGTTAGCTGAGTTTTAATGGGAAGTGATGGAATGACTGAGTTTGCGTTTTTAGAGTTGGCCGAGACTGAATCGGGTGAAGTGATTTTGCGCCGCAGTGGTGCTGAAGCGGGTGCTGAACCATTGGTTGCGGTCAAGTTCTCTGCTGAAGCTCGTCTATTGCTGGGTGAGCGTACCGTGGATATTGCCCGTGCCATGTTAGGTGCTGGTGTGCAGCTTGCCACGCATCATTTGGCTAATCCGGATGCGCTTGATGAGCCCAGAGTCCTGCACTGATCCGCGTGTTTTATCCTTAGTAGCTGCGCAGCAAACGTGGCTGCATGTTGATATTAGCTCTCAAACGCTAACCCTGCTTCGTGGTGACCAGCGCATTGCAAGCTATCGTGTTTCCACTGCGCGTAATGGCGCAGGAGAGGCTTCTGGTAGCGAGTGCACACCGACAGGCTGGCACTGCGTTCGTGCCCTTATCGGTGCTGACGCGCCTTTAGGCGCCGTTTTTCGTGGCCGCCGCCCAACCGGTGAGGTGTGGTCTCCGGTTTTACATCAAGCATTTCCTAATCGCGACTGGATACTGACCCGTATTTTATGGCTATCAGGGCTTGAGCCTGGCCACAATCGCGGAGGCCAAGTCGATAGCATGCGTCGTTATATCTATATTCACGGCACTCCCGACAGTGAGCCCATGGGCGTACCACTGTCACATGGCTGTGTACGTATGCGTAATAGCGATATCGTTGAGCTGTTTGATCAGGTGGCAGCATATACACCGGTATTGATTGAGGCCTCGTTATGATTGGCAATGCCTACCCTGTTGCAAAAACTGGCTATAGTGTGTTGGAATCAGGTGAGTTGGATAGAGCAACTTTTCAGTTGGTGGTAGAGTCTTGGTTGGTGGCATTGCCGAGTGGCAAGACACTGCCGGAGTCATTTGCCAGCCGAGAGGCGGCGGAAAAAGCAGCTTTTGCACATTTTTGCGCAGAAAAGCGGCATTTGATGAAGAACTGATGAATTACCTTTTGACAGCGAAAAATCTTTGCCTATAATGCGCCCCACACAGCGATACATTGGGTGTTTAGCTCAGCTGGGAGAGCAGCGCCCTTACAAGGCGCGGGTCGGCGGTTCGATCCCGTCAACACCCACCAATCGTTCTCTGTGTGCCGACGCGCAGCGGTAGTTCAGTCGGTTAGAATACCGGCCTGTCACGCCGGGGGTCGCGGGTTCGAGTCCCGTCCGCTGCGCCACATTTAAAAAGCCTGCTTATTAAGCAGGCTTTTTTTATGGCTTTATTTCTTCACCCATTGGCCTTCGGGCGTTTTGATCCAGGTGCCAGGGGCTGATTTATCGATGGCGGTTTGGCCAGTAATGGCGGCAACCTGATCCAGCGTGGTGCCGTTTTCACGAGCAATTCTTTCATAAGCCGCACGGCGACGCTCATTAATGTCATTGGCTAAGTTAATGGCCTCAGGTGTTGCCTTAACCACGCCTAAGTAGCCATTTGGTTGTTCTCCAACAAAACCCTGCGCTTTGGCTTGTTGCAGATCCATGGCAAATACCGGTGTGCTGATGCTAATCAGTAACGCGGCTATCAGTGACATAAAACGTTTCATGATGCACTCCTTAGAACAGGTCACTGTTTTCAGTAACAAGCTTGTTGACGTCTTGCTCTACACGCAGACGAATTTCATGATCAATTTTGACATTGAGATTGATCGTAATGGGCTCTTTGGGCGCTTCCAAGGCAATGCGCGGGGTACACGCAGCCAGTGGCAGCAGTAATATAAGGTACATGACGCGCATGATGTTCTCCTGTGGGTAGTTAGCGAGCCTGACCTTTCAGCACACGCTTCGAAATTTCTTCACTAATTCGTAAGCTACGTAATAGATCCAGTATGTTCTCTTCATGACGATAATTCAGCACAATTGGCTGACTACCCTCACGTGGATTTACGCCACTTAAACTGGCCGTTAAGGTGGCCCAACCGTCCTCTTTCATGGCCAAACGCGCGTCAAATACCGATACATCCAGCTCAGAAATAGTATCGAGTGCAAATTGCACTGCCATATTGCTGCTGGCCATGGCCTTGAAGCTGGCCGATGGGTTTAATTTCAGCCGCAGTGGTTGCTGATTGTTTAAGCGTCCTTCACGTATGCTCAGCTTACCTTCATTTAACGTCAGCGGAAAACTGCCGCTGACATAACCACTGATGCTGACATCAGGGTTTGGATTACTTTGTAAGGCACTGATGTGCTTAAGGTCTAGCCACTCCAGCTCGAGTGTTTGTTCACTGCTATTGGGCCAGCCAATGGCCGCCATAGTGGCCTTGCCACCCAGCAACTTGGCTTGTATTTGCTTAAGTTGCCATTGCTCAGGCTGGCCCTGAAGCGCAAAGCGAATTTCGCTGATTGGAATGCCCACATTAGCGGTATCAATGCTGATGGAGTTTTCGCTGGCTACGGTCACTGACGAATCACGAGTTTTAACGAGCAGGTCGGCATTGATCCCACGAACTAACATACTGCCCAAATCAGCATCAACCACGCGTAGCTTTACTTGGGAGTCAGTATGAATGACCTTGTCCCAAGACCATTTACCTTGCCCTTCAGCATGTCCCGCCAACACATTAAAACCTAAACGAAGATCGCGACTGAGCTGTGGTGCAAAGCGGCTGCTGACTTGGAAGCTGCCTTTCGGTTTATGCATTAAGTCACTTAACAAGGCTTGTGCTTTAAGGTTGGATTGCCACGGCGCGACATCAAGCACAAGCTCAAGTTGGTTGCCTTTGACCACTACTCGGCCGGTGCTGGCCGGCATATTAAGCTGGCTGCTGCTGACGCCAGCGGCGGTCAGGCTCATTTCGCCGTGAACAGCCAGTGTTGGGTTAAGCCTGACGTGTACCGGTGCGCGACTGCTTAGGTTGATCGGGCGAATGAGGTATTGATTAACCAAGCCGCCAGGTGACTGCAGCTGCATGCCCGGTTGCAGCTCTATACGTTGGCCCTGCTCGCTGATCTTGGCATTAGCCTTGGCGGTGACGGGTAGGCCCTGTAGGCGGCCCTGAGCCTGCAGGTCACCTTGCCAAGACCAGTTCGCACCTTGCCACTGCAGTTGATTACTTTCGCTGCGCAGTTGATACCCCTCGTAGTTCAGCAGCAAAGGAATAGTCGCTTGCCCATTTATTTGCATGGGCAGTTCGACAGGCTTTGTCAGCGTTAGTCGGTATTGCTGCAGCAGTGTGAGCTTGCTGGGTGCCAGCGTGAGCAGGCCGTCTTGCCAGCTTAAATCAAGCTTTCCTTGAGCTAAATGGCCAGAGAGTTGAACATGGCCTTGGCCCTGATTCAAATCGTCGCTGGTGAGTGTGATATGCGCCCGGTCTTTATGACCTCGCACTAGTAGCTCGGCATCTAAGTGACTAATGGCGGTAAGTTGGCCCTGAATGCGCAATGGTTTCAGACTACTAATACGCCAGTCGGGGTTGATGACCAGCTCATCTGTTAAATTAGCGTTTAGCTGCCATAATTCGTCAGTCAGGTTTAGATCGCCATCTAACTGGGCGCGTTGTGGTTGGCTTAGGTGACCGAAGTCTTTGGCTTGCCAGCTGAACACACCCGTTAAAGTGTCAGTCCAAGTACCGTTGCCAGACAGTGAAATTTCGCCAGTTATGTCAGGATGCACAGCGTTGGCTTGGCCTTGTGCTTGCAGTGTCCACTCGCCTAAGTCCTGCTTCAGCTCGGCAGTAAGTGTTAAATCAGTTGTTAATGCATTGATTTGCCAATGCTGTTGCTGTTGCGTCAGTTGTAGTTTCGCGAGCGGGAGCTGGCTTAGCTGCAGCGCGTTGATGTTCAGTGTGAAGTTGGGCAGGGTGGATAGGTTTAGCGCGGGTATGGCGGTCATTGGCTCACTGGAACAGTCATGCACAGTGGCGAGATCCGTAAACAGCTTTAACGGCCAAGCCCAAGCAATATGTGTTGATTGGCCCGAGACTTTGACACAGTCATTAACATCCTTCCAAGTCCATTGCTGGATATAAAACCCACGCTGCTCAGCGTGTGGCTGCCAGCTTAAGCCACTTATGCTGACACCGCTTTGCCGCCATGCATAAGCAGCAAGCAGCACAATGCTCAGTATCAGCACAGTCAGTATCAGCAGTATACGTTTCATGGCAGCTTAGCTCCGCTGGGCGTAGCGTTCGGCCAAAATGGCCGCCAGAATAAGTTGTAATTGATGATAGAACAAAATGGGCAGCACAATGAGGCCAAGGCTGGGATGAGCACCAAATAATACGGTGGCCATAGGCACACCGCTGGCCAGCGTTTTTTTAGAGACACAAAAAACCGCCACGAATTCATCTTCGCGGTCAAAGCCAAAGTGTCTGGCTAGAAACCC
>CAYYWS010000086.1:0-7704 GCA_964473955.1 uncultured Paraperlucidibaca sp.
GATCGAGGTGACCGAGCTTGTCGACGGCCAAGCTATTCAAAGGGATAAAGCCATCAAGAAAAAAGGCACTTCGAAGTTGCAGGAGCGGTTGTCGGTAGCCGCTGCCTGGGAAGATGCTGCTGTTATCGACGAACTGCAAAGGCTTATCACGGCCAAGGACAGTAAATTCAGCAAACTACTCGGCGGACCATACCCCGGCGGTTATTACGTCGTGATCTTCACTGACGAACCGGACCTGTCACCAGAAAAGCTCCAGAGCGTTTTACTGGAAACAACGTTTTTCGCTGAGAATATCAAGAAGTGCTTCCTGCTGATTGGTTATCAGCCATTTCAGCAACATCTCACATACATCGATCTGGCGATAATAAGACCGGCAGAAAAGTAACTTCTTACGCCGAGCGAGGGGACTCGGGTGACGTTTTACAAAATCAAACAAATCAGGCAGAAAATCGGAACTGCATCGATGACGGAACCGGTGCGCGGCACACTCGATGGCGTATGAAGCACTGAAAAACGGAAGTACCTAAGTGTCTATGAAAGCGGGTTAAGTCCAATGCGGGTTGCAGCGGCTTCTCTTCTCACTCTTAATATATCGCCACAGACACCGACAGACTGTTCACCCTATGTACGATTCGGTCAAGATTATATCGTTCGAAGGATTTACGGAGGATAGCAGCCATCCCTCGTCGGTACTCGACCTGTTATTTTTTTTCAGAAAGCAACAGCTAAAGCATGTAGTGGCCAATAGGTTATGAACGAAGTGGTATATGCCAGTGCACCTGCCAGCTCAGTCACGAGATTAAAAATCTCGCGCCTTCACCGGCTTCGAGGCTTCCAATGAAGGACAGGGCTTAGCTCTTCAATCGAGGGGATCGTAGCGCGCGAGCACGACTTCATTTTTTCTTTAATCATCAGCTTGGGCCGTAATCAGCAACGAAAGCGGCAAGTATAAAGCGGTGTCTATCCAATCCACCCAACCGCATACCAACGCCGCAACCCAAGCCATAAACACAATTAAGGTCGACATCAGCTTATTAAACAGCCAATTGCAATATCAACCAGTCGACCGCAGGGCAACCTTACAACATGCCCAGACCTTGCAGCGAAATAGCCCAGCGCGGTCATGAACTTTTTAAATTCATCGACCTTTTCTTGCTTTTCGAAAACCACCTCGTAGTTCGCATCAATTAATTCGGTTGCGGTTGGGGGCACAATTTGATAGTCAATACAAGTTTGTCGTAACCGATCCCACGCCATGGACATACGGCCAAATGACAAATTCTCGCTCGAATTACGACCAATATTTGAGTAAAACAAATTGTCCAGTAGGTCACGCGCAGTTAACCTTGCCAAACTATCATTGTGATCTTCCAAATCATCGCTGCTATTAGAAACTAAATTATTTCCTGACATTTTTACACCTCAAAGTCTTAGATTAAAGCTTGCGCTGGGCCTACTTTTTGAGGCGGGCGTAGCTCCACTGCCTCCATGTGCTCTGCGCAACGGTCTCCAATTTTTTGTGTTGTCTTTTTTATCACCCACCTCCTTTTTATCTATGATTTGATCATTTTCTTTTTCCTCGGTGTACCCACAGTCAAAACTATTTATTTTTTCCAGCTCGACTTTAATTTTTATAATTTTTAACTTGTCGGCTTCATTTTTATTGATCCACTCTTCGTGTGCCAACATATTGGCATAACTCATTTCAAATTCAGCAGCTTCTAATTTTTCTTCCGCTAATTGATCAATTTCACCAAGCGCATTCATTTTATTTTTTGTGATCTGCAACTCGCCATTACTACTAAGAAACTTTTTTTCTAATCCGCGCCAATTAATTAGACACTCATAAGCAGTGGCTGCCCTTAAAAGCGCAGATCGGGCAGCTTCAAGTAGCGGGGTCGTCCATTTTTTTGGCTTTTTATCAATATTTCGCTCCAATTCGAAAAGCTCATTTTTAATTACTTTTCCACGTGCTTCAACAATCCGCAGGCTTTTCAATTCATCGTTTGCCGCCCGAATAGATTTGTTTTTTTCGGCCAATGCTCTATTTATCTCGCCACGCGCACTGCGTCTACCTTTGCGCTCCATGTCGGTCGCGGTTGGGCCTAGTTTAGTGGTAGGCATGACTGCCAGCTCTGCATCATCGTGGCTTCTGTGGTCAATACGCACTAAATGTCCTGCCTGCTCCAGCGCAAAATTTACAATTCGCTCCCACGCTTGTCGGCACTCAACAATTTGATTTTTTGAGGACGTCACGCCTCGCCTTTTAAGTTGCGCACCGTCTAACTCAATGTCTGATTTTTCTGTCAACGTGCCGCTTTCATTCACTTTTCTAGTGGTCAACAAAATATGGGCGTGATGATTCCTATCGTCCCCACCTCGCGCCGGCTGATGTACAGCCATATCGGCTGCCACCTGATATCGCGCAACCAACCACCCAGCAAACTCTCTAGCCACCTCAATTCGCTGCGCCTCCCCAAGTTCGTGCGGTAACGCGACTACCCATTCTCTCGCTGTCCGGCCATCTTTTCGTTTTTCGCGCGCTTCAGCCGCATTCCAAAGCTCAGAACGACCCAAATTAAGGCCATTTGGCGCAATAACCTGAGCCAAAACCACACCACTCTTGCGCCCATAGTCATGTACCTCGCCGGTCCGCTCATCAATCAGCTCGCAGCCAGCCCGATATGCGGCCGCTGCGACCGATGAGCGACCAGCGCGACGGCCGACCGGCTTGCAGCTAGCGTGATAGATCGCCATTGTTTTTACTCCTCGCTTTTCAGCCGCCTAGCTGCGCCGCCAAGAGTTGACCCACAGGGGCAACTCGTAAGTGCGCCCTTCCTCTTTTACTTAGCCGCGTCCGGGTTTTATTTGTCCATCCGAGTAATCCAATTGAAAATACGCGAGGAATTCATCTAGCGAAATCAAGTCAATGCCTTTGAACAGCTCGCGCAGAAGCAACAACATCTACGGCAACATCAACTCCACTACATCCTCTGGCATCAGCTCGCTGCCGTCATAAATCAACCCCTTCCCCGATCTATATGACAGGCTGCGAGCTGATTGATTATTGAAGAGGTAAGCGCTTGAATATTCATTAGTGATCGACCTCAGTGGGCAACCCGAACAACTGACGATCACGCGGACGGGTCAGCCACTTATCAAAGCCAGCCGGTAAACTCCCATTTTTTGCAGACCATTCCATTAAAAAAGCGCCGAGCAAAATTTTACGGGCGGTATCGTCGCGCCGCTGCTGGGCACTAGCCTCATGCCTCAGCCGCGATAATTGAAGCTCAATAGCTGCGATTCGCTCATTAATCCGTCGCATTTTCAATTTCCTGACTTGAAGCCACTGAAACTGCATCATGCTTTTCTTTTTGCTTTTCTTTTATTCTTACATAATCTTTTATAAATACAGCACGATCGCCTTTAAAAAACAGTGTTGGGTTAACCCAAAAAGTATTTGGCGAGCGTGGCAATATGAATTTCAATCGAATTAATTCTTTTAATCCGCTCTGAAATGTTTTTTCACTCATCTCAATATTCTGACCACACAGACCACCGCTATGCCAAGCCAAATATACCCAGTCAATATATCCGCCTCGCATCGGAGTTCTTTCATACTCCCTCAAAATCGCCATAAAAACTCTGTTAGCAGTTTTATTAAGATTATATGTCGCAGTAACTCCAGCCACAAAAACTTTAACAAATGCTTCATCATCTTTATATTCACGATAATATATTACTTTAGCTGCCTCAATTTCGCCGGTGTTTATATTTACCAATCCATCTTTTACTCCGGTCCGTATAAATCTTTTTTTCAGGATAATTGTTCCACTTTCGCCATCACCAATAAATGGATTTATAGACGGTGAATAATTCAGCCGGCGCAGATTTATTTTTTCTTCAATATTCATAATGACACTCGTGCCGCTGCACGGGCCGCTAACCATGCTTCAACTTCACTCACTAAATAATGAGCCGCTGCCTGCCGAGCAGGACCATCTTTAATTGGAACGGGGAAGGTCGGGTCAGCCTCTCGCATCCGATAAAATTTTGCTTTTGTAACATCGAGCGCCGCGATCAAACGCGGCTGGCTGATCAGCCACTGTTTTTGACTATCAATGTTCATTGATTACCTCCTATCGATTCTTTTCAGAGGCTTTAAATGCTATTGATATGTTTTTTTAAAATCGTGGCCACTTGCTGCACTAAAATATGTATAGCATCTGGCCGCTGATCGTTTAAATTTCACGCAATTAATCTTATTTGTATGCCAACTTGTATGCCAAACGCAAAAATAACAACTAAGTCATTGAAATGATAACAACATACAAGTCCTCTCCTGGCACCAAATTCGGTTTCAAAAAAAGCCCCGCTAATGCGGGGCTTTTTGTTTTCAAATTGCACCCAGGTTCGGGCAGCTATTCTGCCGGCAGCTGAGGAATTCCTGCGCGAATAGCAGCAGAGAAATCATCTTGTGCTCCAGTAGCACGCGCACGCTCGGTAATGTTGGCCATGGCCTGCAGCTCGGACAGGGCATAGCGGCTATCCAGTCCGCCCACATCATAAGCATAACCCGGTATATAACCCGATAGCAGCAAGCGGTAATCCAGCGGCAAACCCGGCACAATACGCTTCATCATATGCCATATCAGCGTGGTGCAGTTGGCGGTAAGCGTGTGATAAAAGCGCGGCTGTTGCCGCAACTTGTTAGCTTCATTCACATAGGCCAAAAACAACGAGCGCTGGGCTTCTGGCGCCAATGAAATGCGGTACAGCGAGGCTTGCTCCGGCGGATTATCACGCACATTAGTCCTTACTCGCACGATATCACGCTCATCGGCTGCAACCAGACTGAGCTCAAAACGTTTGAAGAAGCCGCCAAATTCTGAAAACTTCTGATGACGCTGCTTACGAACTTCCACTGAAAACACCACGTAGCGACCATCATCAAAGCCAAATGACACTAAGGTATGGGCAATCGCCGGACCGGCCCAGTAAGACAAAATCATGTCTACCGAACTCAGTTGATCTAGGTTGTATTCGCGAGTCTCCCAGCGTGCCGTATAATCTGTGGTAGTGCGCCAATCAAAATTGCGCACATTATGCAAAACAACCTGGCTTCCACTCACCTCGCCATAAGTCATTTCTGCCACGTCATCAGCCCAGTCTCTATCATTAGAAGGGCTCAACAATCCCCACCACACTGCAACCAGCAAGAAGGCAACCACATAGCTTAATAAAGGCAACGCACCACCAATATGAGTCCAAGTCATTACCAACACAACAATAGCAAAGACTCCCCAAACCATTGGGAGCGCCATTCGTAACGTTTGGCCGAGCAGCGTTGGTGGTAGGGGAGCAGCGTGCCAGAGCGCACTTGCCGCCCAAATAGCTGAAAGCATAATAAGGAGGAATTTCATGCCGACAGAGTATGCTCTGTCATTAGCACCAGCAAGTGCCGCGAAGGGGCACCAAAGTACTTTCTCGTGCATCAACTCCCTCTCACCGGCGTTTCACTACATAAATACGGCTATTTACCACTCGAACTCTTGGGCTATTGACGGCAACCTAGCGTCACATTACACAGAAGAAGGTTACAGTCATGACTGCAATGATTCCTGATCCCACCATTCAACAACAGAGCGCTCAATCCAGCCAACCAAACTGGAAAGACCCTAAGCGTTATTTGTGGCTGCTTAGTCCAGCATTGCCGGTCATTGGCCTTGGTGCCTTAACCGGATATGCCATTGCACCAAAACGCCTACGTGCACTGTCTTGGGCAGGCCCTGCATTGGTTCATGGCATTATTCCAGCATTAGACAAAATGGTCGGCACTGACACTAGCAACCCACCCAGCTCAGCGATTGATCAGCTCGAAAAAGACAAATACTACTCAGCCATTGTGAAGGCATTTATTCCAGCACAATATGCTGCGACATTTTTAGGTGCTTGGTTAGCTGGCCGCAAAAATACGCCTGCCAGCGACTATCTAGGCCTAACACTAACGGTAGGTGCCATTAACGGCATCGCTATTAATACGGGACACGAACTCAGCCACAAACACGATCGTCTTGATCGCATCCTGTCTATGGTGGCCTTAGCGCCAACCGGCTACACCCACTTTGCCGTTGAACACCCCTATGGTCACCATAAACGCGTAGCCACCCCAGAAGACCCCGCTTCAAGCCGTATGGGCGAAAGCTTCTGGAAATTCCTGCCACGCACTGTCATCGGCGGATTTAAGTCTGCCTACGATATCGAAAAGCGTCGCTTAGAGCGCAAGGGCAAGTCGTTCTGGTGCTTAGAAAACGAATTACTGCAAGGTTGGGCCATGTCAGCTGGCGTGTTTGCTGCTGCAGCAGTGGTGGGCGGACGCCGCTCAATTCCTTTCCTTGTCGGCCAAGCTGCATACGGCGCCAGCCTGCTAGAAGTTATTAACTATGTTGAGCATTACGGCCTAAAGCGTCGCCAAGACGAAAATGGCAAGTATGAGCGCACCCAACCTGAACATAGCTGGAACAGTAACCAGGTAGTTACCAACTTGTTCCTGTATCAGTTGCAGCGTCACTCCGATCACCACGCACACCCGACACGTAGCTTCCAAGCTCTTCGTCACTTTGAAGATGCGCCACAGCTGCCATCAGGTTATGCCTCGATGCTGCTACCAGCCTATATCCCTAGCTGGTGGTACAAAATCATGGATGAGCGTGTGATTAAGCACTACAAAGGTGATTTGTCGCGCATCAATATGGATCCAGAGAACGCCAAAGCCGTTTTGGCTAAGTACGCTGATCTTGCCAATGAAATTGCAGCGCAAACAGCACAGAAACAAGTTGAAGCTGTCACTAACGATGCGGAGACGAACGCTGCCTAAGCCGCGTTGTTCACCCATAAAAAAGCCCGCATCACGCGGGCTTTTTTATGGGGTCAACGTTTAGGTCAACATAAACATAATTTGCATCTCACCAACCAACACCCCAAGAGCAGCACCAACCGTAATCAGAATCCATTCATCCTCTTTAAAAGCTGGGCGCAACATGCCCTCGAACTCTTCTGGTGTTAGGTCCTGCATACGCTCTACCACGGTATTGCGCACATCCATTGCATCACCGGCATACTGCTCCACCGACTTCATGGTTTCAGGCAAGCGCTCCATGATGCGATCCGCAACTACGTTCTTCATCTCAATATACTTCTGGCTTCCCACCGCATAAACCACCAACGGCTTAGCGATACCAGACTGCTCATCCACTAAACGACGCACGTTTCTGTGAACGAGCTCCATGATGCGATCCGACATGGCGCCACGGAACAGCTCTTCCATCATATTGGCAGGCGTCAGAATTTCACGCGCAATCAAGTCAGCATAATCACGCGCCACTTCTTGTTGACGACGCAAAAATAGGCCTTGGCACTTGATGCCAAGAATTTTTTTCTCGTGCAAAGGACGGAACATCATTTGCAGTGCCAACCAATCGGACACCAAACCGATGAAGCCACCAAATGCTGGCAACATCCAAGGCTGCTTGAAGAGGATCCAGCACACCATTTGAACCCAACCAATAGTGAAACCGAACACAAAGCCAATATTGCTGAAAAACTTCAATTCGGTACGGCCAACTTCGCGAAAGATGTTGTTCAACATATTCTTATCTTTCATCAAGTTGGTAATAACCATGTGCTTGATATCGAAGTACTTAT
>CAYYWS010000087.1:0-2844 GCA_964473955.1 uncultured Paraperlucidibaca sp.
CACTGTTGAAGTTAAAGGATGAATGTTAAAAAAGCGAGACATTCACTACACAGAAGTCTGCATTTTGTCGGACTTCGAATAAATTTTAGCCGCTAGCACTTTCACTACACTTCGATTTACTCTTACAACACTCAATACCTCATTGCCTTGGAGTCACGCATGCGCCTGTTAAAATCTTCCTGTTTATTAGCTAGCTCAATTTTATTAGTCACCTCTGTTGCTGTTGCGAATGCTGATGACGGATCAGGCTTAGCACCCAACAAGGGTAAAAAACCAGTTACCGATGCACAGCAGTTTGCATACAGCATTGGTTACTTAAATGGCCAAGGTGGCATTGAACAAATTCCAGACCTAGACATCGAAACGTTTATTCGCGGCTACCGTGACGGTTATGGCCGCAAACAAAGCCTGCTCAGTGAAGAAGAGCGCGCCACCGCAGTTAATCGTTACAAGCAACAACGCTTAGCGCTGCTTGAAGCTGAAATGGAAAAGTTAGGTCGCGCAAATGCAGCAATTGGTGTTGAGTTTTTAACGCGAAATGCGGAAGCAGATGGCATCAAAGTCACCGCATCAGGGCTGCAGTATCGTGAAGTAACGGTTGGCAAAGGCGCAAAACCTAAAGCAAAAGATATTGTCAAAGTGAACTACGAAGGTAGCTTCCTAGATGGCAATGTTTTTGATAGCTCTTATAGCCGCAACGAACCCGCTGTATTCCAGCTTGACTCCGTTATTCCGGGCTGGACTGAAGGTCTGCAACTAATGAATGTAGGCTCAACATATGAGTTTTTTGTGCCGTCTGAATTAGCCTATGGTGAAGCTGGTGCTGGCCCTATTCCACCCAATAGCACGCTGCAATTTCGCGTGGAATTATTGAGCATCGAAAAACCAACCAAGAAAAAATAGTGCATGCACACTGCGGCAACTTATTAGTTGCCGCAGTGATATTCTTAGCCATCGTTACGACGCACTAACTGCCAAATAGCAACGCTGGTTAAGCCCACAAACAACACCAATGTCCAGCCTGGCAAACTAATGCCTAACCATGACCCATCGATTACTGCACACTCGCCCGAGCCTTGGAAGACTTGCTTAATCACGTCCTGTAAAGGAAATACCGCCATCCAGTAATCAAGACCTGGCCCACAGGCCGGCACTTGCTCCGGTGGCAGGTGTTGCAGCCACACATGACGACCAGCCACCGTGATGCCAGCCACGCCTGCAAGTGTTGCTAATGCGGCATAAACTTGATGACCCCAACCTGTTGGGCCATGAAGCGCAGCCAACAAAGTAATAACACCAAAAGCAATCAAGGCTACGCGCTGAAACACACAGAGTGGGCAGGGCTCCAAACCCAAACCATGCTGAAGGTATAGCGCAAACACCATGCCGAATCCGGCCGTCAGCGCCAACAACAAAAATAATAATCGTCGACTTGGTATCCAAGGCATTTTCTGACTCCGTATTAGTTCTGATAAACCAGCGGCTGATTAAAATAGTTGTTGATGAACTCCGCAAAATCGGTGTTCTGCTCTGGCTCATCTTCTAACTTATGCAGTGCCGCTAACGATGATTGTGCGGTTCGTATCATTGCATTCATCCGTTCTTCGGACAGCGGTCTTGCGGTGAAGTGCTCACGTGTTTTATTGGCGCAAGCCATCGCAAAGTTAAAGTAACAGTCTTGATCTTCATGCATTGCAGCCAGCACCATAGCCGAACCCGTTAGCGCAGGCTCTTTGAGCTTCATGATTTGCTGTGCAACTGCTGCAGAATAAGCATGTGTTTGATGCGCCGAGTCGAGAACATCAGCCACCGAAATAAACTCTGCCAATAACTGGGACGCCATATCCTTAAAGTAACGGCTACCACCGACATCTTCTAATAGCAGTGCGGGATCTCGGCCTCGCTCAACCATCGCCTGCTGATTTCTCGGCAAACGTGCCAAACCCTCAGCGTCAAATAATGGGCTATCACGCAGCAAACAATGCAGCGCAAATACTTCTAGGAAATGCGCTGTATCACGACTAATCCCCAATGGCTCGAATGGGTCTAAATCAACACATCGCAACTCTATGTACTCAACACCACGCGCACCTAATGCTTGCGTAGGTCGCTCACCACGACCGGCCACAGACTTGGGTCGAATCAGGCCATAAAACTCATTTTCAATTTGCAAAATGCTGTCATTAATTTGAATGAACTGATCACCTTGCTTCACACCCATAGCCGTGTAGGGTGGGTATGGCGTACGAATTGCGCGATCTAAATCACCAATATATTGCTGCAAACTATTAGCACATACGCGCAGGTCCGACTGTGCGTCGTTTTGATAACCCAAGGAACTCATGCGTAAGGAAGTCGCACCCGGCATATACAAAGCACCCGATGGCAACTGCATTAACTGATGATCGCGGCCTTCCAAAAACGTACCGCAGACTGCAGGACTAGCGCCTAGGACATAAAGCAAAAACCAACTATTACGCTGAAAGTTTCGTATTAAGTCCATAGAGCGTGCGGACTTAAACGACTGCAAACTATCCTGATTATTCTCCGCCTGCTGGAAGTGCCGCCAGAACTCATCCGGAAACGACACGTTATAGTGAATACCAGCAATGGTTTGCATACGACGGCCATAACGTAGGCCTAAGCCATGCCGATACAACGTTTTCATACGGCCAATATTGGAGCGGCCATACTGCGCTAACGGTATCTGCTCATCAGCGCCTAATTTACAGGGCATGGAATTTACCCATAAACGTTCGCTACCGATATGCGCATAAACATAACGATGCAGCTCATCCAGATAACCCAATGCCGAGGCCACTGAGTCACAGGGTGGCGTGATCA
>CAYYWS010000087.1:2944-7701 GCA_964473955.1 uncultured Paraperlucidibaca sp.
GGAGCATTGTCATCCTTTAAGCGACATGACAGCGCAATACGTTTGCGCGCTGCATCCACATCCACCACTTTGACACGAATAATGTCGCCAGCCTTAACTACTTCGTGTGGATCTTTGACAAAACGATCGGCCAGCACAGAAATATGCACCAAACCGTCTTGATGCACACCAATATCAACAAACGCACCAAATGCAGTGACATTGGTCACCACGCCTTCTAGCACCATTCCCGGCTTTAAGTCTGCTATTTCTGTAATCGCATCATCAAACACCGGTGCTTGAAATGCTGGGCGAGGGTCACGGCCTGGCTTTTCAAGCTCACGCAAAATGTCATTAACCGTCGGTAATCCAAAACGTGGATCAACAAACTGACTGGCATTAACCGCTTGTAAGAACCCACTGTCACCAATGATTTGTTTAATGTCGCGACCACTAATTTGCAGCAACTTTTCAACTACAGGATAAGCCTCAGGGTGAACAGCGGATGCATCCAATGGATTGCTGCCATCCACCACACGTAAAAAACCCGCCGCTTGCTCAAACGTGCGCTCGCCCAAACGTGGCACTTTCTTTAACTCTTCACGACTCTCAAAACGACCATGTAAGTCTCGATAACTGACAATATTGTCTGCCAGCGTTGTGCTCAATCCAGCAATACGTGCCAACAGTGGTGCCGATGCAGAGTTCACATCCACACCAACCGCATTAACGCAGTCTTCAATCACCGTCTCCAGCATGCGCGAGAGTTTGACCTGATTAACATCGTGCTGATACTGACCAACACCAATTGCTTTTGGCTCAATCTTGACGAGTTCTGCCAACGGATCTTGCAGGCGACGCGCAATCGATACCGCACCACGATAGGTCACATCCAAATTGGGAAATTCACGCGATGCCAACTCTGACGCCGAATACACTGACGCACCGGCCTCACTCACCACAATTTTTGTCAGTGCTAATTCTGGATGGCGCTTCATCAACTCTGCAATAAGCTTGTCACTTTCGCGTGAGGCAGTACCGTTACCAATCGCCACCAATTCAACGCCATATTTTTTGCTTAATGCCGCCAGCGTATGAATTGATCCATCCCAATCACGACGAGGCTCATGTGGAAATAAAGTAACCTTATCAAGCAGCTTACCAGTTGCATCAACAACAACCGCTTTGCATCCTGTGCGTAAGCCAGGGTCAAAACCAATGGTGATTTTAGGGCCTGCCGGGGCCGCCATCAGCAGATCCTTTAAATTACGGGCGAACACTAAAATTGCCTCTTCTTCGGCACGCTGGCGAACCTCACCTAACAACTCTGTTTCCAGGTGCGTCAGCAGCTTCACACGCCAAGTCCAACGTACAACTTCACGTAGCCATAAATCCGCTGCACGACCTAAATCACGGATGCCGACAAAATTGGCCACAATCGTTTCGCAGGGATGCACACCATCCTGCGTTTCTGGCAGCGCCAGTGTCAGCGATAACACACCCTCATTACGACCTCGGAAAATGGCCAACGCACGATGAGAAGGAATACTGGCAATACGCTCATCATGAGCAAAATAGTCACGAAACTTAGCGCCTTGCTCTGCCTTACCATCTAACACTCGCGCCTGCATCAGGCCATGCTGGCGCAAATAGCTGCGTAACTCAGCCAGCAAGTCCGCCTCTTCGGCAAAGCGCTCCATTAAAATATAGCGGGCACCTTCAAGCACAGCACGGACATCGGCATAGCCGGCCTCAGCATTGATAAATGCTTCTGCTTGCTGCTCTGGCACCAACGTTGGATCTGCAAACAAAAGATCTGCTAATGGGCCAAGACCTGCTGTTATCGCCAATTGACCTTTACTAACGCGTTTAGGCTTATAAGGCAGGTACAGATCCTCCAAACGTGATTTGGTGTCTGCAGCAAATAATTGCTGCTCTAACGCAGGGGTCAGTTTTTGCTGCTGACGAATACTGTCGATAATGGCGTCACGACGAGCATGAAGTTCGCGCAAATAAAGCAAACGTTCATCTAACTGGCGCAACTGAATGTCGTCCAGTGCGCCTGTCACTTCTTTGCGATAACGCGCAATAAAAGGCACCGTGGCGCCACCATCCAACAAATCTACCGTTGCCTGAACTTGCTCCAAGCGAATTTGTAATTCTTGCGCTAGTTGCTGATTAATATTTATCGCACCGTTCGACATGTACACTCCACCACAGCAAATCTAAGATTAGGCGATTATAAGCAGGCCGGTACGCTAGCTGCACAACTGATTCTGGCTTTAAGTTCTACTCAAAAACATTGCCTGTGCGTAAACTGCTCAACAAAGGCAAACACATGGGGGTCTCATGGAAGGCACTAACGATCAACTGAAGGTGCTAGTCGTTGATGACGATATGCGTCTGCGCACATTGCTGCAGCGTTTTCTTGAAGAACAAGGCTACGCCGTTCGCACTGTAGCCGATGCCGTGCAAATGGACCGCCAACTGGCGCGCGAGCTATTTGCCATTATTGTGTTGGACTTTATGTTGCCAGGTGAGGATGGTTTGGCCATTTGTCGCCGCTTGCGTGAAGCCGGCAATAACACACCTATTATTATGCTGACTGCTCGTGGTGCCGACCAGGACCGCATCTCAGGGCTCGAAGCCGGCGCTGATGATTACCTCCCTAAGCCGTTCAACCCTCAAGAACTGTTAGCACGCATGAAAGCCGTTTTACGCCGACAAACGCGTGAGTTACCAGGCGCGCCATCACAGGCCTCCGAACTGGTTAAATTTGGCGAGTGGACACTCGACTTATCAACACGCCAACTTACTCGTAGTGGTATGCCAGTAGCGTTAACCACTGGTGAGTTCGCAGTATTAAAAGCATTAGTGCAGCATCCGCGCGAACCATTAACTCGTGACAAACTCATGGTATTAGCACGCGGCCGTGAATGGGGCGCCATGGAGCGCTCAATCGATGTGCAGGTTTCCCGCTTACGTCGCCTCATTGAAACCAACCCAGGCAAGGCGCGTTACTTACAAACCGTCTGGGGTGTAGGTTATGTTTTTGTTCCGGATGGAGCCGAATAAGCATGGAGCGCGCTGCTACGCTGACGCCACAAAAAAAATGGCTACAAGCCATTAAGCCGCGCTCAAGCGTCATGCGCACTACATTAGTCATTGGTATTGTGGTGCTGCTCAGTCAGGCGTTTTCAATTGCTTTTTTTTGGACGAATCTTTATCTACCGGAGATTCGCCAGCACGCGCACACCACAGCTATTCGCCTAGAACAATTAATGATTGCCGAAGCGGAAGGCCCTGAAGCCGTTTTAGAGGCCGACATCTCACTACGAAAATTAAGTAACTTATACGTCGAACGCGACCCGGCCGCATTCCCTCGAGTCAATTCAAAGTGGTTTGCTGAACTTTTTACAGATCGCTTCCGGCGACAAATTCAGCGTGAAATCAACGCACCTGTAACGGTTTATTTTGACTTTAAACCCACGCCAATCTTGTGGGTGAAGGCACCAACCCAAGCAGAGGCATGGGTGCGTGAAGACTTGCTGTTTATTGATCAGTACAACCCTGTGTTAATCATTTTGTGGGTTATTGGCGTCCCGCTACTGACACTGGTGGCAATTGTTGTATTGGCCAGGCAGCTCAATAGGCCATTAAAGCGCTTACAGCTTGCCGCAATTCGTGTTGGTCGTGGGCTACATAGTAGTCATTTACCGGAAGACAGCGGCCCCACTGAAATTCGCCAGGTCAATCGCGCCTTTAATGGTATGACCGAACAAATTCGCCAGGCGGAGCAAGAGCGAACCACCATGTTGGCAGGTATTTCGCATGATTTACGCACACCTTTAACTCGTTTAAGACTAACGGCGGAGTTTCTTAGCGACCGAGACATGGCCAATGGCATGATCATGGACATTGAAGACATGGACGCTATTCTGGATCAGTTTATTTCTTTTATGCGTGACGGCTCGGAAGAGCCTATTGATGATGTATTTATTGATGAACTTTTACGTGAAATTGCAGCACAAGTTCAAAATCAGATTAGCTGTAAATTAACGCTTGCTGACTTGCCACCATTACCACTACGACGCCTATCGCTTAAGCGAGCGCTCATTAATGTGGCGCAAAACGCCATTCGATATGGCCAAGGACCGTTAGAAATTAACGCTTTTGAATCGAAAGGCTATGTGAATATTTTATTTCGTGACCACGGCGATGGAATCCCTGAAGGCCAAACTGACGAGCTAATGCAACCGTTTCGTCGTGGAGATCAAGCCAGAACAACACAGGGCTCTGGTTTAGGATTAGCGATTGTGGCGCGAATTATTAAACAGCATCAGGGCCAACTTATTTTAGCCAACCACCCTGATGGCGGCTTACAGGCCACCATCAAGCTGCCATCATTAGTACGTAAGCGTAACCGTCTATTGCAGGGATGAGCTGCCGCTATCCACCGGCTGATGCAGTGCCGCCAAATCAATGGCATCAAAACGATAATTCGTTCGGCAAAATTGACAGTTAACATCAATATGACCACCATTTTCATTGGCAATATCTTGCAGCTCTTGCGAGTCGATAGTGCGCAACGCATTTGCACTGCGCTGACGCGTACAGCTGCACTTAAATCGTAATTCATGCTGACCCAACAACAAGACCTGCTCATCATGGTAAAGACGATAGAGCACTGTATTTGCCTCGAGACCCAGCAGTTCTTCTTCGATTAGTGTGTCCGCCAGTGTTACCACCCGCGACCAGTCATCACTACTTTTTTCATC
>CAYYWS010000088.1:0-7685 GCA_964473955.1 uncultured Paraperlucidibaca sp.
GCATCAAAACCAGCTTCGCAATAGGTGTAATAAAAGCGCCAGATACGAAGAAATGCGTCATCAAAGCCTTGTTGGCGGATGAGGTTTATTTTCTGCTCAAAGTCTGAGCGCCAGCGGCGTAAAGTTTCTGCATAGTCTTTGCCAAAGGCATATTGATCAGTAATTGCGAGCTTAGCTTTATGTGCTTGTTGGTTAATTTTTTCTGGCGATAGCAACATGCCACCAGGAAATATGAACTGCTGAATAAAATCGGTGCTACGACTGTAGTTATAAAACAAGTCGTCGCGAATGGTGATTGCTTGAATGCCAGCCATGCCACCAGGCTTTAACACTTCATGAATTTTGCCAAAGTAAGAAGGCCAGAACGGCTGGCCGACAGCCTCAATCATTTCAATCGATACAACGGCATCATACTGGCCAGTGACATCGCGGTAGTCTTGAAAACGAAACTCACATAGCGATTCTATATCGGTGCCTCTGACACGTTCAGTAGCCCATTTAAGCTGCTCTTTTGACAGCGAAATGCCGGTGACTCGCACGCCACGACTACGGGCAGCATACTCAGCAAAACCACCCCAGCCACAACCAATCTCTAGAATATGATCGCCAGCGCTGACATTTAACTGGGACAAAATACGCTCATATTTTGCTGTTTGTGCTTGTTCTAAGCTGACCTCAGGGTTTTCAAAAATAGCCGAGGAATAGGTCATGCCTGGATCTAACCACAGATGGTAAAAACCATTGCCTAAATCGTAATGAGCATGAATGTTACGTTTGCTGCCTTTGCGGGTGTTTCGATTAAGCAAGAAGTGACGAAATAGATAAGTGGCTTTGCCAATAAAGCTACCTTCAAACGCTTGTTTGATGTCGTCTTCATTAGCCATGGCCAACAACAATAATGAAGGGATATCGGCGATTTCTACCTCATGGTCGCGATAGGCTTCGGCCAGGCCAATATCGCCTGATCGCAAAATACGTTGGCAGGCCTGCCAAGATTTAATCTCTAAGAATGCGGTAGGGCCTGGCTCTTTTCCACCATAACAATGATGGCCACCACCGGGTAATGTGACGGTAAGCGTACCAATACGCACTCGTTGCAGCATATTAAGCAGTAGTTTGGCGGCTGCAGGAGCACGAGCCATATCAATGGCAGTATTTTCGGCAACACTCATTTGGTGATCTCCAGAGCGGGCGGTGTAGGTTTACGATGAAATGTGGCGCCTTTGCGCCAAAGCTTGAGGGCTTGCCAGTGAATACGAGCTACCACCATGACGGTGGCCCAGCCAAAGCTCAGCAATGTTTTAATGAGTTGTTGGTCATTGAGTGGTTCAGGCTTGCCAGCCACATAGGTTTTTAGCGCCAGCTGACCATTGCGCCAGTAGTCGATAGCAACCTTGCGATAATTGGGACTCAGTTCAAAACGAAAGCGATACTCGCCATCTACAGGAAAGAAGGGCGAGACATGAAAAACTTTTTGACTGCTTAATTGGCTTTCACTGGTGATTTCGCTGCCATCGTCGTTGTTTAGCAGGTAGCAATGTTTTTCATGAAAGGTGTTATTTACTTCACACAGAATCGCTTGCAGCTTTCCTTCGCTGTTATGGCAAAACCAAAAACTTACAGGATTAAAAACATAACCAAACAGTCGTGGCATGGTGTGCAAATACACCTCACCATTGATGTGCTCTAAGCCATGACGGTTTAGGACAGAAGAAATCCAAGACTGTGGGTTATTGCCATCGCCGTGATCAGTATCGTGAAAGCTGAATATATTCCAACGATTGAGTGAAAATAAGCGTGAGAGCATTTCATGCCGACGAGACAGTGGAAAGCATAAATAAAAGCCGGTGTAAGCAAAGCTATGCGCTAACTCACCGATACGAGCGTGTCCCACGCGTCCGCGGTAAAGCCAAGAGTTGCTCATGCTGCTTGCTCCTTATCAGCATCAGCAGTTAACCAAGGAATGCTAGCACCTAACTTTTGTGCGACTGCCATACCGGCTTTCAGGCCATCCTCATGAAAGCCATAACCGGCCCAAGCGCCACAAAATGAAACACGATCTAGTCCTTGAATGGCATCTAAGTTTAGTTGCGCAGCATAGGCAGCGTTATCTAATAAGGGATGCGCATACTCAATAACTTTAATCGTTTCACTGGCTTTTGGCGGCGTAGGTGGGTTGAGTGTGACAAATACCCCGCGCTGAAACGGTAGCACCTGAAGTCGATTAAGCCAGTAGGTTACAGCGACTGGACGACGGCCATCTTGTAGGTCGCCGGTATAATAATTCCAAGCCGACCATGCTTTGCGACGCAGTGGCATTAAGTTGGCATCGGTGTGCAAATAGGCCACATTGGGCTGATAACGAATTGCAGATAACACAGACTGCTCAGCAGGCAGGGCATCTTTTAGAATGTTTAATGCTTGATCCGTATGAGTGGCCAAAATAACGTGGTCAAAAAACTCAGCACCATTGTCGGTCGTGACTTCAACGCCTGCAGAGCTACGAACCACGGTGCGCACAGCAGTGTTCAGGCGAACATCGCCTATGTCAGCACACAAGCGCTTAACGTATTCGCGTGAGCCGCCACGTATACTTTTCCATTGTGGCCTATCGCTAATTTGCAACAGGCCATGATTAATACAAAACTGAATAAAGGTTTCAGCAGGGAAGTCTGCCATTTCATCCATAGGGCTAGACCAAATTGCAGCGCCCATGGGTAATAAGTACCAATCCCTAAACGCTTGGCCGTAACCCTGTTCTGTCAGTAGCTCACCTAAGGTTTGATTGCTGCCTCGCGATTTCGCAAGTAACTCATGCGAGCGCTTATTAAAATTTAAAATGTCCCGAATCATGCCCCAGAACTGAGGACGAATTAGATTGCGTTTTTGGGCAAATAAAGTCGTTAAATCTGCACCAGCCCACTCTAGGTTTTCGTGTGGCAGTTTCACGCTAAATGACATTTCACTGGCGGTGGTGTCGATATTGAGCAACTTAAAGAGTGCGATCAAATTTGGATATGTACGGTCGTTATGAACCAAAAAACCGGTGTCGACGGGGTAGTGCAGATTGTCTAGGCTGACATCGACAGTATTGCTATGACCGCCGGCATAATCAGCGGCTTCAAACACTGTGACCTGATGCTCACTACGTGTTAACAACCAAGCAGCACTCAGACCTGCAATGCCAGAACCTATAACAGCAATTTTCATGACAATCCCACTCCAAACTCTGTGTTGACCTAGCGATTTCGCTGATTTCTACATGCTAGACTCACATCCATATTGATTTGTTACACATGTCGAGTGAAAAAAGTGAAAAATTTACAAGGAATCTGTCTATGACAGCTGCATTGCAACTTTCTGGCGTGTCTAAAACGTATAAGTCAGGCGTTCGCGCGCTAGATAACCTCGACTTAACGGTCGAGCCGGGCGATTTTTTTGCCTTGTTAGGTCCTAACGGCGCGGGCAAATCAACCACGATTGGTATTGTTAGTTCACTGGTTAAGAAAACGCATGGTAGCGTCAGCATTTTTGAGTTTGACTTAGACAAAGATTTGACAGAAGCCAAGCGTCAGTTGGGTGTAGTTCCGCAAGAGTTTAATTTTGGCCAATTTGAGAAGGTCATTGATATTCTGGCGACTCAAGGTGGTTACTACGGGCTGCCGCGAAAACGAGCTTATGATCAAGCAGAAAAATACCTTCATCAGCTTGGACTCTGGGATAAGCGCAATGAACAAGCGCGTCTTTTATCCGGCGGCATGAAAAGGCGGTTGATGGTGGCCAGAGCATTGGTGCACGAGCCTCGATTATTGATTCTTGATGAACCAACAGCTGGTGTGGATATCGAGCTGAGACGTTCAATGTGGGATTACTTAACCAAGCTCAACCAGCAGGGCACCACGATTATTTTAACCACGCATTATTTGGAAGAAGCGGAGAGCTTGTGCCGTAATATTGCCATTATTGATCATGGTCGGGTGGTGGAAAATACCAGCATGCGATCACTACTGAGCAAGTTACAACAAGAAACCTTTGTGCTTGATCTTGATAAAGCCATTGGCACAACACCACAGTTAGACTCTTATGCATTTAAGTTAGCGACTAGCCAATCACTGGAAGTGGAAATCAAACGTGGTCAGCACTTAAATGAAGTGTTTGCCATGTTGAGCCAGCAAGGTATTCAAGTGTTGAGCATGCGCAATAAAACCAATCGGTTAGAGGAGCTTTTTGTGCGCCTTGTGGAAAAAAACTTAAACCAAGGGGCATCTGCATGAGTCAGTATGAGTCAGTATTCGCGGCCTCTAATCGTGTGGCGCTCGCCACCATTGTGGTAAAAGAGATTCGTCGTTTTACACGAATTTGGGTGCAGACTCTGTTGCCGCCAGCCATCACTATGACCCTATATTTTGTCATTTTTGGCAATTTAGTTGGGCGCAGCATTAGTGATATGGGCGGCGTTACTTATATGCAGTTCATCGTGCCCGGCCTGATTATGATGGCGGTGATTACGAATAGTTATGCCAATGTGGTCAGCAGTTTTTTCGGCGCCAAATTTCAACGTAGCATTGAAGAAATGCTGGTGGCACCGGTACCACATGCCACCATTCTGGCGGGTTTTGTCTTGGGCGGTGTTGCGAGAGGCTTGCTGGTGGCGGTGATCGTGACCTTGGTGTCTTTATTCTTCACGCAATTAAGCCTGTATAACGTCTTTGTAATGGTCTATAGCGTGTTAATTACTGCCATTTTATTCTCGCTTGGCGGCTTTATTAATGCCGTGTTTGCCAAAACATTTGATGATGTGTCGCTGGTTCCTACCTTTATTCTGACGCCACTGACCTATCTGGGCGGTGTTTTTTACTCCATGGATGTGTTGTCTCCTTTTTGGCAGTCGGTATCGTTGCTTAATCCGATTGTTTATATGGTGAATGCATTTCGTTATGGCGTACTGGGTCATTCTGACGTGAATGTATTTTTGTCGTTAGTGGTTATGACGGTGTTCACTGCAGCTGCTTATGTTGTTGCTTACAAGCTGCTTAAAAGTGGCACGGGCATGCGGGAGTAGGCCATTGTGAGTTTATCCCAGCCAACTTTATTGGGTCAGGCCACGGCATATGCCGATGAATATAACCCCGCATTGCTACAGCCGATTGCTCGTCAATTAGGTCGAGATGCCGTCGGCATTGACAGCAGTCAAGCGCTACCGTTTCAGGGTGTAGACGTATGGACACATTATGAGGTGTCCTGGCTGTCCACATCGGGTAAGCCCTGTGTCGCAATTGCAGAGCTTTTGGTGCCTGCAGATTCGCCAGCCATTATCGAGTCGAAGTCACTAAAACTTTATTTTAATGGCCTGAATTTTAAGGTGTTTAACGATGAATTAGCACTGATTGCCTTAGTTGAGGATGATTTGTCGCAGGTTGCGGGGGCAGCAATTCGGATGCGATTGTTACCAATGGATCAGCCTTGGCAAGTTAAGCCGTTGCCGGGCCAGCTACTGGATCACTTAAACATCAGCACTGATATTTATGACATTGACCCAACCTTGCTGCAAACGAACGAGTCGCTAGTTCATCAGAGCACGTGGTATTCGCATTTATTGCGCAGTAATTGTCCTGTCACCAATCAGCCTGATTGGGGCAGTGTCATGATCCGTTATAGTGGCGCAGAAATTGTGCCAGAGACCTTATTGGCTTATTTGATTTCATTTCGACGTCATAACGATTTTCATGAGCAGTGTGTGGAGCGAATCTTTATGGATTTGATAAGCCATTGTGGCTGCCAAGAATTGACGGTGTATGCTCGTTACACCCGTCGTGGTGGTTTGGATATCAACCCGTTTAGATCTAATTTTGAGCAATTTGAACAGGTCTGGCGTACATTACGCCAGTAGCAGCTTGTCAAACTTGAGTTGGCAAGCCAAGATGAGCGCCAACGTACAACAACAACAAAGAGTTAGGAATATAGCTATGTCTTATGTTTTTGCTTTCCCACTTGCAGCCGATCTGCAAACCAAAATTGACAACATGCTTAGTGGTCATGCCAAGGGCGAATATGTTGACGCTAAAGTCAGCACAGACTTAGCGATTGGCACCACAGATGGTGTCACTAAAGCACTTGCCTTAGATGTTATTGAAATCCTCAAATCCAATGGTGAAGGTGCTGGCCTTTTAGGGGTTTTAGCCAATCTGTTAAAGAGCACCATGCATGTGTTGATTCGTCAAATCATGGGCAAAGTAGACCATTCGGAACAAGATAAGTTAGCGGGTTATTTAAAGAATCGACGCATTGAAGTTAATGGCTCCCCACGGTTTGGTTTTGTGATGCCTGATGCTTTGGGTGCGCGCTTTGAAGAATTGCTGTCACGTATTGCCAGCGGCAACTTGGTAAATGCCCGTCCAGACATCACTAAAGCAATGCAAGACTTCGTGGCGGTCGCGGTAACGTCTTTTTATGATGAGTTCACTAGCTGTATCGATCTAGGATTTGTGAAACGCAAGATGGTCGATGTTGGTCGGGGTACCATTATTAAAGGGAGCCAGAGCACGGTTAATAAGTTATTTGCTGCTATGTCAGATGATGACTTGCAGAAAGTCACTGCGCACTACGCCACCATGTTCGTTAAGCAATAACGCCAAAAATGACCACACTATTCGCGTTTCCAGCATCTGCAGAGCTGCAAAAGGACTTTCACGAGTTAACCGCTGCCTACGCAAACGGCGCCATTCCTAAAGAGATAATGGCGCCGCGTTTTATTGCCTTTGCTCAGCGTTATGCCGATGAAATTTTAGATGCACTGGTGTTGAATTTAGTCAGCGGCGCCGACCCCGACAGCCATGCGCCGAAGGCACTGGAAAGTGTAGTTGGTTTGATAAAAAGCACCAGTCACGCACTCATTCGCCAAGTACTAAATAAGCGCAGCAACAAAGACTTAGCGCCTGTTGCTGTGTTTATGGCAAATCGACGTGTCATTATGGAGCTTAATGGCGTACAGCGTGACTTTATTAGCTTTCCACTCAGTCATGATGACTACCAGCTTTTACATGGTGCTTGGCAAAAAGCGGCATTAGGCGAGGGTGATGTAGTCACCATGAAGCAAGCCACTTTACGCTTTGCTGAGCTCAGCACACAGGCATTTTATGTCGAAACCGGTGATGCCATTGAGTTAGGTTTTATTGCTCAGAAGATGTTTAACATGGGGCACGTTGCGATTGATAAAGCGCTTAAGATGGCGATTAACCGCTTAATTCCTGCGTTAAAGCCGCGCGAGCTAAAAGACTTTAGTAGCTACTTTTTAGGCATGTTACACAACACTTAAGACGAGCAACTGATCGACAGGCATTGTCCCCATGCAGGTGGAGGCTCTGCCAAGTCTGACCAGACTGCATACTCTTCAAAAGGTGCTTGCAGTGCAGTTAACAAGGTCTCTAGCGGCTCATACTGGCCTTGCTCTGCTGCTTGTATGGCTTGTTCCGCTAAATAATTCCGCAGTACATACACTGGGTTTTTGGATTGCATGAGCTGCAATCGTTCAGTTTCATTGATACTTTCTTCTAGGCATCTCTGTTGATATTGCTTAAGCCAGCTTAACGCGTTATCAGCCTGATCACCCCAACGTGTTGTATCTGCCATCAGTGCTTCAATCGTATGTGAACTTAGCCATCTGAAACTTAAATTGAAGTCGGCTT
>CAYYWS010000089.1:0-7658 GCA_964473955.1 uncultured Paraperlucidibaca sp.
GGACTCAGGCTAATCAGCCATAACTAAAAAGGCATAATGCCAATCGTCTGAAACGGCTTTACTTGGCTAAAACACTCGCCATTAGTGATATGTCCGATTGACCAATGGGTTTATCACTTAGACTAAAAGTGACTAAGGCATAGATGAAGTTGTCTGCTTTTCTTGATGCCTACATTGTAAAGAAACGCTAAGCCAATGTTCACACGCTATTTTTCCATCAACATGTGCTCATGGTCTTTTTGCGGCATAACAGCATATCATTGGCATTTATAAACATTTGTCACCAAAGCCAAGGCGATAAGCGGTTAAGTTTTCCCACTTTGACAGACGTCTGTAGACAACGGATGATGTCGCCATAATGACCAACGCCGATGACTGCTATGAACAGCCTTAAAGCCATTGCTCTTTCTCTTGTTGGATTTGGCCTGCTCTGGACCGCCACTAACATTCTGCACTGGCTGCAGCCAAAAGCAGCCAACGAGGCTGTTATGGCTGCAGAGCCCGATATCGAACCGGAAGTTACTGCAGAGGATGAGGTTCCGGCCAATGCACTGGAAGTGCCAAAGGCCTATCGCCAGTGGGTGCCCGACCTAACACAGTCTATCGAACAACTTGAAGAGTGGATTGCTACCGATCTAAGCCAGCAAGAGTTGAACTTCAGCATGGCCAACCTAAACACGGTCTATGACGCCAAACTCTACATTAAGTTCCAAGAGCTACTAAAAGCTTCCGACGCTGATGACCACCAAGACCTCATCAACCAACAAGCCATTTGGTTAGATGCGCGCAAGACCTTAACTATGAAAGCATTTAATGACTACGGTGGTGGTAGTTTGGCGTCTTATCATGCCGGCGAGATTAACCTTCAACTGACTCGCCAGCGCCTCGATGAACTAGGCCGTAAACGCGCACAACTGGTTACCCCCTAATTAAGACAAAACCGATGAAAATTAACGCCCGCCACCTTATTTTAGATCTGCTGTTAGCAGCGGAAAATCATAGCTTGTTAGCGCGCGAGGCCATTGTCGCTTGCCAGCTATTTGCAATTAGTGAGAACTCCGTTCGAGTTGCACTGGCCAGGCTCTCGGCTGATGGGCTTATTCGAGCAAGTGGTCGCGGCTGTTATCAAATTGGTCCAGCCGGCATTAATTTATTTAATGATGTCACGGCATGGCGTAATCGTGACCATAAAATGCGCGCATGGAATGGACATTATTTAGCGATTTTTACCGGCCACCTAGGCCGCAGCGATCGCACCGCGTTGAGGCATCGAGAGCGAGCACTTAATATGCTGGGCTTTTACCCGCTGGAGCAGGGTCTTTTTATTCGCCCCGACAATATTGAGGCCGATAGCCAAGCCGTGAGCTCACGCTTACATAGTCTTGGCTTAGAGGCTGAAGCCATTATGCTAGAAGTGGCAAACATCGAAGCAACTCGTAAGCAGCAACTTATTGATGGCTGGAAAACGGAGCGGCTTAATGCACAGTATGTCTCTCTCACCCAAGAGTTAACGACTTGGATGAATAAAGCCGCTGACTTAGATACAGAGCAAGCCGCCCGCGAGTCTTTCTTAATTGGGCACGATGCTATTCGTGCCGTCATTTATGACCCATTACTCCCCGACCAATTTATTAATAAAGCGGCACGCAAATCGTTTTTTGAAACGGTACAGGCCTACGATAAAACCGGGCGTCAAATTTGGCAGAAGTTGTATCAAGACGCTCTTGCATAAGAGCGCCTTGGTAGCATTAGCGACTTACTAAACGATCGTGTACCAGCATGCCAACAACCATAGCCGCAACAAATAACAAGATATCCCCACGCAATGTGACCAAATTTGCCAACGCCGGCCCAGGGCATAACCCCACTAAACCCCAACCCAAACCAAACATCACCGCACCCTCTAATAAAGGACGGTCAACACGCGTGAGAGTTGGCAAATAAAAACGAGAGTCAAACCATGGCTTTTGACCTTTTTGGGTCAACATAAAAGTAGGGAATGTAATCAGTAACGCGCCCCCCATAACAAACGCCAACGTGGGGTCCCAAGTGCCGGCAACATCTAAAAAGCCCAACACGCGCTCAGGGTTAGTCATGCCTGAAATGTGCAGCCCTAAACCAAATAAAAGACCAACCAACAAGGGCATTAATTTGGCCATCATTGATGTTTTCATACCAGTCCCCCATGACGCATAACAAAAACGGTGATGGCCGCTACTACCATAAAAACTATCGTCGCTGTAATTGAGCGCGGTGAAAGTCTGGCAATACCGCACACACCATGCCCAGATGTACAACCACTACCCCGGCGCGTACCGAATCCCACTAAAAAGCCACCAACAATTAATAAAGGAGACGATGCCGCCAATGAAATATCTGGTATAACCTGCCCTGCCAGCAAAAAAAGCAGCCCAGCAGCCACCAAACCACCTAAAAAAAGCCAGCGCCAAGCGCGATCACCAACACTAGGCCCCTGCATTAAACCGCCTAAAATGCCACTAATACCGGTAATACGTCCGTTCGCTAATAACATTAGCGCACTAGCACAACCAATCATCAGGCCCCCTATCAGCCCCATTAACCACGCATGTTCCATGAGCATTCCCCAGTAACAATTAAGAAATAAATATATCATTAAAAACAGAAATAACACAGCCAACAAAAGTAATATATAAATGCTATTGTTGCTTTCCAACTGATTGCTTAGCGAGCTTAAACTTATGCTTTTAACTATGTCTCCCGCCATTTGCGCCTTGATTTGCTTCACCTTATTAACTGCTGCCCTTGGATTTGCCTATCCACTGCAACGGGTCGTAATGATGCTGACCGGCAAAGCCAGTGCTAATGCTTGGACGCGTGGCGCACAAACCGCCATTCAACCAGCTTGGTCTGTTCGGGTTCAGCATGCACATTTAAATTGCCTTGAGAACTTGCCGTTATTCGCTGCAGTAGTCATTGCCGCCTACATCTCTGATCAACTCATCGTCATTGAAGGCTTAGCTATGGTGTATTTAGCTCTGCGTGTAGGACAGAGCTTGGTACATGTCATTAGCGATAGCGCCACTTTTGTTTTCATTCGCGCAAATTTGTGGATTCCACAAATGCTCATCTTGTTCTACTGGTTACTGAGCCTGTGTGGTGTTTTCTAAGATGGACTACGATTTATCCAAAACATTGATTCGCGGTGTTTTACGCACTGGCATGAAGTTTCCGGGGCAATTCCGCTTACCGGTTAGTGCCGTGCGTCGTGGTATGAGTTTTTTAGCAACCCTGTCTGACCCTGTTGCTGATAAACATGTCGAAAAGGTTCAATTAAATAAGGTTCCTGCTGAACGACATGGCGGGCAGCAAGACACCGCCATACTGTATTTACACGGCGGCATCTTTGTCGCTGGTTCGGCAAAAACACATCGCAAAATTGGCCAGGCTCTTGCCACTGAGCTGGCCAGTAGTGTGTATGTTTTAGACTACCGTCTGGCACCGGAACACCCTTATCCCGCTGCTGTGGATGATGCTGAACAAGCATGGTTTGCTCTTCGTGCTCAAGGTTATGCAGCTGATCAAATCGTGATTGCTGGTGACTCGGCCGGTGGCGGCTTAACCCTGGCCTTAGCAACACGCCTTAGAGACACCCACCCCGAAGAGCATGCCGCTGCGTTAGTGTTAATTTCACCTTATGTGGACTTAACGGTAAGTAGTGACTCAATGCACTCATTGGCAGGTCGAGACCCCATGTTGAGTCGGCGAGTATTAGCCCGTGGTGGCGACTTGTATCGTGGCGAATTATCCCGTGATGACCCACGGGTATCGCCAATCTTTGCTGACTTGCATCATTTACCTCCTATCTTGATTCAAGTAGGAAGTGAGGAAGTACTACTCGATGATGCGCTGCGAATTGAGTCGCGTGTGCGGGCAGCCCATGGTGAGGTTGAGTGCCAAGTATGGCCAGACCTATGGCATGACTTTCAGTTATTTCAGGGCCAGATCCCGGAGGCCGCCCAAGCAATTGCTGAAATCCGACGCTTTTTAGATGATGACGAAGCTTAAATTTAAGGATAAAAAAGACCCGCACATTGGCGGGTCTTTTCTTGCAGCTTTATCTTAAGCAGTCATATCCAGAATCTGCTTAAACAACGCTTTTTGTTGGTCGCTTGGGCGTGCTGATTGCAATGCCATCAACTTGCTCATATCGCCTTCAACTTTAATTTGGCCAGTCATGAAACCTTGCATGCCTGCACCAGCATCACCTTCCAAGAAGATTTTACGCAGCAAGTCTGCTGGCAGGTTCAACTTAGTGCCAGCAGCACTGCTGTGACCTTGCTCAAACTTGCCGCCATTGATGCACAGATCAACACTACCGCTTGGCGCGCCACTAACGGTGACGTTCAGTGCCAAATTTGCCAATGTTGAAGGAATATTGAGATCGCCAGCAGCTGCTGTCAGCTCTGATACCTTTGCAAACCACTCTTCAGACAGAAACGCTGCCATTTTTTTTACTCCAGAAATTATTATTGATCACTAACCGGCACAACATATCCGGAGTTAGAACCTACACGATGACCCGAATCGCCGCAACTACTCAGTCATGCTTTTATCTGGCGCCCCAAAATAAGGCGCCAGACATTGTAAAGCACCAAAACCGTGCAACTAGAGGTCGTAGCCACGCTCATCATGCAGTGACAAGTCCAAACCAACCGTTTCTTGCTCTGCACTGACACGCAAACCACCTGTCATCAGGCCAGTTAACTTCAATAAAACCCAAGTAATCACAGCGGTATAGGCAAATGTCACCAGAACACCAATCACCTGTACATTAAACTGCCCCATCATAGTGCTAATGCCATCTGCAAAGCCTTGGCCCGAAAAAACGCCCAGCTCGGTGCTAGCAAATACAGCCACTAATAATGTACCTAAGATGCCGCCAACGCCGTGCACAGGGAAAACATCTAACGAATCATCAATTTTCCAAACACGCTTAACCACTTGTGTCATGTTGAAGCAGACTAAACCTGCTAAGCAGCCAATCACTAGGGCGCCAGCAGGACCAACACTGCCCGACGCCGGTGTAATCGTGCCCAAACCTGCCACCATGCCGGTAACAATGCCTAGCACTGAAGGCTTACCAAACCGCTTCCACTCACAGACCACCCAAACCAAAGCACCGGCAGATGCTGAAATATGAGTCACTAACAGCGCCATAGCAGCAGAACCATCAGCTGCTAAAGCAGAGCCTGCATTAAATCCAAACCAGCCTACCCACAACATGCCAGCACCAATAACGGTCATGGTTAAGTTGTGCGGAGGCATTGGTTGTTTGGGGAAACCACGACGTGGGCCAATGACAATGGCTGCAACAATCGCTGCAACACCTGCCGTAATGTGAACGACAGTACCACCAGCAAAGTCAATCAAGCCCATTTCGCCCAGGAAACCGCCGCCCCAGACCCAGTGCGCTACCGGCACATACACAGCAATCGTCCACAACAGGCTAAAAATCAGCATGGCGGAGAACTTCATGCGCTCGGCAAAGGCACCAATAATCAGTGCTGGTGTGATGATGGCGAATGTCATCTGAAAGGCTGCAAACAATACTTCGGGAATATCGCCAGCCATTGATTCAGTGGTCATGCCGGCAAAAAACATCCGCGACAACCCACCAATAATGGGTTGTGCTGCACCGCCATCGGTAAAGGTTAGCGAGTACAGACCCACCAGCCATAAAATACTGACTGCGCCAGCGATGGCAAAACAAGACATTAGAACTGAAAGAACGTTTTTGCTACGCACCAAACCGGCATAAAAAAGCGCCAAGCCAGGCAGGGTCATAAATAGAACTAAAGCAGTGGCAGTTAGTAACCATGCGGTATTGCTGCCACTCAGGGCAATTTCTTCTGCATAAGCAGGCACAGACAAGCCAGCAAGCACGCTGGCTGCCAAAAGTTGTTTCCTCACGACGTTGCTCCTCGGTAGGTTTTGCGCGCTTAAATAGCGTCTTCGTTGGTTTCGCCAGTACGAATACGGACAATATTTAACAACTCGGTGACAAAGATTTTGCCGTCACCAATCTTGCCGGTACCTGCTGCTTGGGTAATTACATCAATGACTTGGTCTAATTGAGAGTCGGCAATGGCCAGTTCCAATTTAACTTTTGGTACGAAGTCGACCACATACTCTGCACCACGATAGAGCTCGGTATGTCCCTTCTGACGACCAAAACCCTTCACTTCAGTGACGGTTAAACCCGTTACACCCACATCAGAAAGCGCTTCGCGTACGTCATCTAGCTTAAATGGCTTGATTACCGCGGTGACCATTTTCATATATAACCTCTTGAATTATTTATATAAACATCAAAAATAAGCCGAGGAGCATGGCGCCTTACAATTGACCAGCTCAGCATAACGCGCTTAGCTCCTCAAACCCAATAGATGATGTGATCCGCAATAGGGCAACTCAGAAGTATCTGCGCCACAAAAGTGCATGCATAAACTAGGCCAATTCATACATCTCCCAGAAGTTATGAAAAAAGTAGTTCGGTAAGGCCAGTTTTACTGCCATTTTGCTGGCTTAGGCCCTAAAATACCCACGCTGAAAATACGGCTGCTATGGCATTGGTACTGTCCGACTAATGCCCGATTGTGATTAAGCCCTTAACGGCTAATCTATCGTTGTTCTGAACATTTCCTATAGGAACCTGCTATGTCCCATGCTCCGTCTGTCGACGAGTCGACCTACAACATGCAAGTGGTCAGACAGTTTACTGTCATGACTGTTGTCTGGGGAATTGTTGGTATGTCACTGGGTGTGCTCATTGCCGCTCAATTGGCATGGCCAGTGCTCAACTTTGACACCCCTTGGTTTTCGTTTGGTCGACTACGCCCACTGCATACCAACGCAGTGATCTTCGCCTTTGGTGGTTCTGCACTAATGGCCACATCTTTATATGTGGTCCAACGAACCTGCAAAACCGGCTTGTTTATGCCTGGCTTGGCAAAATTTGTGTTTTGGGGCTGGCAGGCAGTTATCGTCTCGGCCGTTATCACACTTCCAATGGGTTTCACTTCATCCAAAGAGTATGCTGAGCTTGAATGGCCTATCGACATCCTGATTGCAGTGGTCTGGATAGCCTACGCTACGGTTTTCTTTGGCACTATTGTCAAGCGTAAAACCTCACATATTTATGTCGCCAACTGGTTCTACGGCGCCTTTATTATCACCATCGCGCTGCTGCACATTGTCAATTCCATGGCCGTGCCAGTCTCGATGTTCAAGTCATACTCGATGTATGCCGGCGCCATGGATGCCATGATTCAATGGTGGTATGGCCATAACGCAGTGGGCTTTTTCCTAACGGCTGGCTTCTTGGGCATGATGTATTACTTTGTGCCTATTCAAGCGGGTCGTCCGGTGTACTCCTATCGCCTGTCGATTGTGCACTTTTGGGCACTGATCTCGATTTACATGTGGGCTGGTGCACACCATCTGCATTACTCAGCGCTACCAGACTGGACTCAGTCATTGGGCATGGCGTTCTCGCTCATTCTGATTGCTCCGTCTTGGGGCGGCATGCTGAACGGTGTACTGACCTTATCTGGTGCTTGGGATAAGTTACGCTCCGACCCCATCATTCGTTTCTTGATTGTGTCACTGTCGTTCTA
>CAYYWS010000090.1:0-7547 GCA_964473955.1 uncultured Paraperlucidibaca sp.
GCACCACAGGTGGGTGGGCAGCATTGAAAGCGAGTCAGCGGATCAAATACATCATCTGATGCCATGACTTCTGCCAAACTCAGCACTTGGTTAAACAGCGCATAAGGATTGCGGCTGGCATGTTGGCGCGCTTTCTCAGCAATCTTGCCGAAGGTTTCACGCTTGGTGCCATAACGCCAACGATACTCACGACCGGCACCACCAAACATCTGTGCCGCCGGTGGTGCACTATTAAAACCCTGTACGTCCATCATGACTTGGGCGTGTTGGCTCATCGGGTTTTCACGGTCATTAAACTTAGAGCCCAACGCACCACGCTCCATTTTCTCAAAGCCAATCGCCAGCACACACTCAGCCAGCCCCCCTTCAATTGCTTGGCGCGCCAGATACAGCGCGGTCGAACCGGTTGAGCAGTTGTTATTCACATTAATAACGGGAATGCCCGTTAAGCCCAAACCGTATACCGCACGCTGGCCGCAGGTGGAGTCACCATAAACATAACCGGCATAGGCATGCTCAATGGCAGCATAAGGAATACCCGCATCCGCCAAGGCTTTATGCCCTGCCTCGGCTGCCATTTCATGATAGTCCGCACTAGCACCCGGCTTGGCAAACTTAGTCATCCCAACACCAATCACATAAACACGACGTTTCATATTTTTCTCCAATTCTGCAGGCGCTTATTGCGCAACAAGTGCGTCTAAAGCACGGGCTAAGCTGACATCACCATCCACTTTAAGCTCACCGCGCTGATACAGGTCAGCAAGCTTGCGCTCACCACGACTAAGCGCCTCTAAGTGTTCGTCAGCTACCGAAACAACTGTCTCAGCATCGATTTCGCCAGCTCTAACACTCACACCACTGGTGCTGACATTAATTACCCAGGCACTGTCCGGCGCAGAAACTCGTAGTTGCATCACACCCTGGCACTGACCGGCTGATAATGGCTTTTGTGACAGATTGGCCATTAGCTGCTCTGCAAACGATGGGCGTGCGCTGGTGGTGATAGCGGCTGTTTGTTCTGCGCTGGCACCAGAGGCTAAACGTGCTGTTCTGGCTGCTTCTACCAGCGACTTATCCATACTCGACAACACACTTAACTTGTTCGATGCCATGACATTACCGCTGACTTTCATTTGGCCGCCAAAGAAAAGCTTCTGCACCGCCGCCAGGTCGCCACCAAACAAGGTGTCAGCATGCTCAGCATCTAACTCAATGGTGACATCCGGCTTAACTGCTTCACCGGCGCCAACACTGCCGGGGGCATTTTTCAGGTCGATAAACCAATTGGAGTCTGGCTTATGAAAACGGAATTGGAAGCTGGTTTTAGTTTGCTCAACCAGCTCAGGTTTACTGGCAACAAAGGTTTTAATCCCGGCAAACACATCAGCTAAGGTAAAACCTTGATCAACATCGCTAGCCGCTTGTGCCGGCTGGGTTGACGCACCAGCGCCAACACGTGCCTTTCTAGCGGCCTCCACCAGCGCTTTGTCCATGCCAGACAATACCGAGAGCTTATTCGATGCCATGACATTGCCATGCACCTTCATTTTGCCGCCAAAATAAAGCTTTTGTACCGCAGCTAAATCACCGCCAAACAAGGTGTCGCTGTGTTCAGTATCTAGCTCGATGGTGACATCAGGCTTATCGACTGCACCACTTCCAACTGAGCCTTCACCATTTTTCAGATCAATAAACCACGTTGACTCGGGGTTATGGAACACAAACTGAAAGCTGGTTTTGGTCTGCCCCACTAACTCAGGCTTTGCCGCCACATAAGACTTAATCCCGGCAAACACATCAGCCAATGTAATGCCTTCGTCTAAACCAGAGGCGTCCACTGGTGACTCAGTCACTACTTTTGCTGTCGACTTGGCGGCCGGAATTTCGGTATAAAGCTCCACTGCCGCATTTTTAATGACGACTTCGTTGCGCTCTTTCACAGACGTTTCAAACACAATACGCGTGTCCGACTCTTTCCACATTTTGGTAACCAGTGTTTCGCCTGGAAACACACTCTTAGCAAAACGCACCTTAATACTCTTGAAATAGCGCGGGTCATTATTACTAAACGCCTTAATCACATGACGTCCACAATAACCAAAGGTACACATGCCATGCAGAATCGGCTTATCAAAACCAAAGGCTTTGGCAAACGCAGGATCAGCATGCAGCGGATTCCAGTCACCAGATAAGCGATAAAGTAGGGTTTGATTGGCGTCTGTTTTTTCTTCAATGACGGCATCAGGTTCACGTGTAGGCGGCACGTTAATGTCTGCTGATGGACCACGATCTCCCCCCCAACCACCTGCACCACGTACAAACGAAGTCATCTCGTTGTAGGCGACTTCTTCACCATCCTCATCCAGTGTATGTACGGCAAATGTGACCACCGCGTGTGGGTCTTTATCAAACGCTTCTTTGAACTTAAACACATGTTTTAACTTGGCATGAGTTGGCAGAGGACGTTTAATTTCGGTGTACTGCTCACCGTGAAGCAAACGATCAAAACCATAGTTTTGACCTGGCAACTTCAAACCACCGGCTTTTGCCGCGGCCAACATGGCATTGGACTGTGGCATCACCCCATAGGTCGGCAACACATGGAAATTAGCACCCAACTCATAGACAAAATTCAGCTCATTACTATCCAGCGGATCGCGTGCCGCCCCCACACCGAGCGCATAGAGTGCTACATCCCGCTCGTCATAACTATTCTCTAACACCAATTCGCCCTTGGCCGCTTCATCAAGGTCAATGAACTCGTTGCCACCTAATTTGGGGTTATTAATATTGTGCAAAATCGGCGCAAACGAATCGTTCACATTGGCCGGGTGTTCGGCATCCGTAAAGTCTGTGACCGCATCCCATTTGGCTGCCAAGTCATCAATGCTGAACGCTTTTGTTAATGGGAAGGCATGGCCAAGGCTACGCTCCCAGCGCAATTTGGATATATATCCAGCACCTACTTCAAACACGCCTTTGGTTTCTTCGCAGTTTTCATGGCATAACCATGCCACCAAAGGGCTTACCTTTTCTGGCTTTAAGTTCGCCAGTAACTCCGGCGGCATAATGGTTTCTGTCAGGCGTGAAGCGGCAATCGGGGCAATGGTATTTACCTGAATACCTTTGGCACGACCCTCCTCTGCCAAGCAGCTAGCCAAGCCCACTAAACCCAGTTTCGCCGCACAATAATTGGCTTGGCCAAAGTTGCCATAAATGCCGGCGGCAGAGGTGGTCATGATGATACGGCCATACCCTTTTGCACGCATGATGGGCCAAGCGGCATGGGTCACACTCATTGAGCCTGTGAGGTGAACCTTTAGAATTAAGTCCCAATCGCCCTGTGTCATTTTGGCAAAACTAACATCACGTAAAATACCGGCATTGTTAATCACAATATCGACTGTGCCAAAAGCATCAAGGGCGGTTTGTACAATTTTGTCGCCATGCTCTACCGAGTCGTAATTAGCAACTGCTTCCCCACCCATGGCGCGAATTTCTTCAACAACCTTATCGGCAGCAGCAGAAGACTTGCCATCACCATGGGCACCACCGCCTAAATCGTTCACCACCACTTTGGCTCCCAATGAGCCCAATAACAAAGCATGAGAACGACCTAAACCATTACCGGCGCCAGTGACGATGGCCACTCGACCATCAAAACGATGCGAAGACATAAACGCTCCTAAACGACTAATATTTACAATATGGGCGTACAACATGTTAGTTTTTAAATGACATTTCAACCTGCGTCAATCAGTTTGTGACTTATTGGTCATTTAAATCTTGCGCTGCTGTAAAAGTTAAAGGCATAAAAAAGCCCCGCTTACAGCAGGGCCTTTTTAAACGAATCTTCTTAATAGATAGATGCTGCCGCTTAGGTTTCTGACTTATCAGCACACTCAGCGTTTGCTGGTTCAACTTGGCAACGAATACGCTTCAGCAGACTCATCATTTTAGGGTCATAAAAACCTTCTTTGGTGATTTGGATACGCGCCTCTTTCATCATTTGGGTGTATTTCACTTTATCCGCCTCGCTTAAGTCTAACCACAAGTTAGCTGGGATATCCTTTTCTGCATTAGCGATTTGACGCTGGGCTTCGTCTAATTGACCCAGCACATAAGCACGTGATTTCACGCCAAAATCAGCAGGAAATTTGTCCTTACGAATAACCATATTGGCGGTGAGCTGTACTAGTGGAAAACGATAAACTGCACCATTTGGCACTAAACCTTTGTTCAGCTCAAATGGCTTATAAGCAATGCCTGGGGCCGCAATAATATCAACTTGGCCATTATTGAACTTGCTGGCGAAGTTAGTAATGTCAGAAGCAACAGGTGATGCACCCAGCTGCTGCACCATACGTGCTTGTGAACGGTCGTAATCAAGCACGGCAATCTTTTTACCCGCTGCTTTTTCTACCGAATTAATTGAACGATCGCGCACCATCACATAGGCAGCGCCGAGCGGAACAATACCCACTACTTCATAAGGGCCGTTCACTAAGCTGCTAGCCACACGTGGATTAGCCAACGTTTGAATAACCATGCGTAAGTGCTTGTACGAAGGCACTGCACCAATGGAGTCGATACTGCCAATGAATGGGTTAAATTGGCGTGCACGCAAACCAGTGATGGCAACAGCATCACACTGCCCTGCTTTAAAGTCTTCGGCTGCAACACGTTCGTCAGTGTAGGCCTTTAAGTTTATCTTTACACCCCAAGTATTTGCTGCCAAGGCATAATCCTTCGCCATGCCAAACGCTTGGCCTTGAGCACCAACAGGATCGTATACACAGTAGGTAACCGTAGAGGCGAGTGCCACTGGAGCTGCCAATAATGACGCAGCCGACAACGTAAATGCAGCAATAGTTGTTTTCATAAGTTTCATCCTGAATCAGTATTATTATTGTTACAACGGGGGAACAAATAGTTGCACATGGCTACAGGAAGTCAAACGATATGATTTTACAAAAGTTGGATGCCTTACCGAATTTTGTTAGATTTTCTTGAGATTCGTCTTGCGTGATTTAGCGTAGCTTGCAACTATAGGCTCTAAGTTTAAATAATAACGAAGTCAGATCCTCATGCTGATGACCACACTTTTGCCCTATTTGGATGACTATCCCAATATCGGCGATACGTTTAGCACTAAACGCCTTGAGCTGGGCACGTCAATGGACGATGTCAGTACGCGCTTGGGTGTGTCACGTTTTTATGTCATTGGACTAGAAAGTAATCGACTAGACCTGCTACCAACCGTTGCCGAAACCCGCGCCCTTATCTCTAGGTATAGCAAACTACTAGGTCTAGATAGTCAGTCAATTTTGACCCAATTTAATACTTGGCTAGATGGCTGCCCCGTGTCAGAACTGACACCCGCGGATGATATGCAGCCACCCACCACATACGGTGGGCTTAAAGCCGCTGCAATTGCCGGCTTGTTGTTACTTTTTCCCGCTACCACCAATCATTTAGTCAACAATAACGAACTCACCATAAATACCGCTGCAGAAACCGAGTCAAACATAGCAACGCTTGAATTTACCATTTCATCCACTGCTAGCGAAGATACTGTTACCACCCTGACTAGCAACAATGCAGACGCTCCTTTTAAAGATGAGTTTGCGCCCAAACCCTACTCCGACACGCGCAACGCTGATGACATTAAGCGCGATCGTCTGTTTTATTTACAAGAGCAAATCCGTCTTGGGCTTGAACCTGTCGCTATGCCTTACAGAGGCTAAGCCAACAACCCCAAAGGCAGTTCAAACAGCATCCACAGCATAAATAAAGTACTTGCCGATACTGCAAACGCAATAGCATAAGGCAGCATCAGTGCCACCAATGTGCCAATGCCTGCATCAGGCTGGTAACGCCTCAGCATGATTAAAATCAATGGAAAGTAAGGCAACAACGGGGTGATGGGATTGGTGCTGGCATCACCGATACGATAAGCGGCCTGCGTCACGCCTGGCTCAATATTGAGCAACATCAACATAGGCACCAACACGGGAGCTAATAGCGCCCATTTAGCCGACGCGCTGCCAACAAACAAATTAACAACTGCAGTTAACACCACAATAGACAGCAACAGAGGCAAACCAGTAAAACCTAAGTTTGCTAACCAATTGGCGCCATTTACTGCCAACAGTAAGCCAACATTGGACCACGCAAATAACGCCAAGAAAATTGCCGCAAACAAGGCCAATACAATATAGGCGCTCATATCACTCATGGCTTCAGACATTAACCTCACCGCATCGCGGTCTGAACGAATACTGCCAGCGGCAATGCCATAGGCTAGGCCCATCAAGGCAAACAATAAAAATAACAGCACAACTAGGCTACGCAATAATGGCTCTAAGGTGCCCGCTTCACTACGCAACATGCCACCGGGCAAAGCCAACCACACCAGTAATAACGACCAAAGCAACAACACAGTAAAAGCTGCCCATAGGCCTGGGCGGCTCACCACCACGTCTTCATTGGTTATGGTGGTGTGCGACACAGCTTGCAAACGAGGCTCAATGACCTTGTCAGTTAACCAACTGCCGATAAAAACAAACACTGGCACCAAGGCCAACATCAGCCAGTAGTTGGCGGTAATGGGTACCACTGCTGCTGGATCGACTAACCTTGCTGCGGCCTCTGTTAGGCCTGCTAACAATGCATCAAATGGCGTAATCACAATATTGGCGCTAAACCCTGCAGACACACCGGCAAAGGCGGCAGCAATCCCAGCTAAGGGATGCCGCCCTGCCTGCTGGAATAGCATAGCCGCCAATGGAATGACCACAACATAACCGGCATCTACAGCCAAACTAGAAATAACGCCAATAAATACAATTGTCGGCGTTAGTAGCGACTTCGGTACAGCCCTCGCCAAGCCGCCCAAGCTTGCTGCAATGAGGCCACTACGCTCGGCTAAACCAACGCCCACCATCATCACCAATACCAAGCCAAGCGGCGGAAATGCAGCAAATAATTGAGGAATATCAGTAAGCAAGCGGGTCAGGATGGGTGCAGATAATAAACTCACGGCTGTGATTGCCTCACCTGTACCAGGATGAGCAACAGAGACTTGTTGGCTGGCAAGCCATGCCGAGACCGCCATCAATAACGCAATGGCAATCACAAATAAGGTGACGGGGTCTGGCAGACGGTTGCCTACGACTTCAATGCGGTTGAGCCAACGCTCTGACATAACGGCTGCCTTTATTATTAATATCTCAGCAGCATACCGTGAACAACAACAATGACATAGCCTACAACGGCCAATCAGCTTGGCCGTTGTAGATTAAATAATGGGGTAATAATAAAAACTGAATTACTTTGAAGTAGATTGAGACTTGATGGGATGCCGATGTCCCTCCGTCATCAGCGCTCGAATGCTGATCATGATCAGCCCCAGTAAAATGGACGACATCACATAACTCATAAGCCCTCCGTTTAAATGGTTCAGGGAAACCACGCAGACAACATGACAGGACTCAGGCTAATCAGCCATAACTAAAAAGGCATAATGCCAATCGTCTGAAACG
>CAYYWS010000091.1:0-7394 GCA_964473955.1 uncultured Paraperlucidibaca sp.
CTGCTCTCTGTTGCACTTTCCGTCGGCTCGCGCCGCCCAGGCGTTACCTGGCACCCTGCCCTATGAAGCCCGGACTTTCCTCCCCCCTGCAAGCAAGGCGGCGATCGTTCAGCCAACTCCGGCGCGCAGCTTACGAGGCAAATGCACTTAACTCAAGCATCGCCGCGCTTTATTTCCAGTTCCGCCTTAATTTGCATCGCCATGTCATAGAGCGCATTACGTTTCAGATCAAAAATATCTGCCGTCATCGCGGTCGCTTGGCGTAGTGGCAACTCTTTCACCAAAACCTGTAATACCGCCTCGGCACTCAAAAGTTTCTGGTCACCTACTGCGCGCTCAGGCGCACCAGTCACCACCAACACAATTTCGCCACGCTGTTGATTACTGTCTGATTGCACCCACGCTGATAGCTCGGCCAACGTATCGCGTCGAATAGTTTCAAAGGTTTTTGTGATCTCACGCGCCATGGTCGCTAGACGAGCCTCACCCAACACCGCAACCATATCAACCAAGGTTTCGACAATGCGGTGAGGCGCCTCATAAAAAATCAATGTCGCCGATGTCTGCGCCAAGTCACGCAAACGGGCCTGCCTTGCTACAGATTTAGCCGGCAGAAACCCTTCAAAGAAAAAGCGATCGGAAGCGATACCTGCTGCACTTAATGCGGCAATTGCAGCGCAAGCTCCAGGAACAGGACTAACCACAATATTAGCGTCATGTGCTGCGGCAATCAGGCGATAACCAGGATCACTGATTAACGGCGTACCCGCATCTGAGATAAGTGCTACCGATTCGCCTGCCTGTAATCGCGCTATCAAAGCCGGCACACGCTCGGCCTCATTATGATCATGCAGAGCCAGCAAAGGGCGCTGCAACCCGTAGTGCTGAAATAGACGACCACTGCAACGTGTATCTTCCGCCGCCACCACATCCACTGACGCCAATACCGCCAGTGCTCGCGCACTAATATCGTCTAAATTGCCAATCGGCACGGCGACCACATGCAAAACCCCTGCAGACATAAATTTCTCTTCAATCAAATCTTATTTGGCAAAAGCTTGCTATGCGCACTACATCAATTATGACCCATCATGGATGATTTCACATGGCAGCAACTCAGAAGCCACCATTAAAAGTTGGTTCACCAACCCAACAGCAAGGCCGCCACGCTGAAGTATTAGCGTGGCGGCACTTACAGCAACATGGCCACAAATTGATAACACATAACTTTCACTGTCGACTCGGTGAAGTGGACTTAATCACTCAAGAGCAGCGGTTATTAGTCTTTACTGAGGTTAGATGGCGAAAATCAACGTGTTATGGCGGTGCAACAGGCAGCATAACTCCTGCTAAGATACAGCGCATTCGGTTAGCGGCGCGCTTTTTCTTAAGCCGCCACCCACAGTGGCAACACTATGCTATGCGCTTTGATGTCATCGCATTGACCGGTACAGACGCTAATGTACAGTGGATACAAGGCGCTTTTTAAGAATTGAGATTTTAAATATGCATGAACGCATTGTGCAAATGTGCCAAGACAGTATCGCCATGCTGTCAGAACTCGCCGAATATCATAGTGACGATATTGCTCGTGCTGCACAGATGATGGTGAATGCCTTAGTTAATGAAAACCGTCTGATATGTTGTGGAAACGGCGCCTCTGGTGCCAATGTGCAGTCTTTTGTTAGCAAGCTCCTTAATCGATTTGAACACGAGCGCCCTGCACTTCCAGCTATTGCGCTAGCACCAGACAGCATCACCTTGAGCGCACTGGCGCAAGATAATCGCCTAACTGAATCTTTTTCAAGACCACTACTCGCGATTGCTCAGCCAAATGATGTGGTAGTGGTGTTATCCGCATCCGCCAATGCTGAAAATATTAAATCCGTTATTCGCGCAGCACACGAGCGCAACTGTAATGTCATTGCTTTAACTGGTGCTTCTGGCGGCGAAGTCGCCAGACTGCTCAATGAAAATGATATCCTATTAAGCATCCCTGAAAATCGCGCCTACCGCGTTCACGAAGCGCAGCTCTTTATTTTGCACTGCTGCTGCGCCCTCATTGACTCATCACTGTTTGGAGAACTTGATTATGCATAAGCCATCGCTCGCCATTTTGCTAGCCATTGCAGTTACGACTGCTGGCTGCACCAGCATGGCCAAAGTCGGTATTGGCCCAAGCCCAGCTGAACCGGGTGCACGCACCATTTCCGATCGCCTAACTGACAGCCAGTTAGCTCAAGCTATCCGTCGTGACGTATATCGTGACATTCCTGCCGCGCGTGACGCACGTGTTGTTGTTGTCAGCTTTTATCAGGCCATTCTTATTGTTGGCGAAGCACAAAGCGAAGACATGAAGCAGGCCATCACACAGATCGCCCGCAACTATAAAGATGTCGTTATTGTGCACAATGAAATGACCGTTGGCCCCAACCGAACACTGGGGCAGCGCTTATCTGATGACCTGCTTGAGCGTAAAGCTGGCATCAACTTGTTCGCCGCAGACAATCTCCGTAGCGAGCAAGCACGTGTAGTTGCAGTGGATGGCACCATCTATTTAATGGGCAAGCTGACACAACGCGAAACAGATCGCGCCATCCAGCGCATTCAAGCACTAGATGGTGTAACCCGCATTATTAAAATTGTTGATATTTTGCCGGAATCGTCTGCTACTTGACGATATGCAAGCCCGGGCGCTTAACAGGCGCCTCGGGTTTGGCCTGACTAACATCCGTTAGTGCAGGTGGACGCTCATACTCATCTGCACTAAAAAACAGACCCTCTCCGTTTTCGCGCGCATAAATACCCAAAATTGCACCCACTGGGATGCGCACATAATGCGCCGCCCCTGAAAAGCGTGCCGAGAAGGCGACCTCATCTTGACCTAAATGTAAGTCGCGTACAGCTGACGGACTTAAGTTCAGCACCAACTTACCACCATCGCTTGGAACGGGTGGCAGTTCAGCATTCGGCCAAGTGACATCAACCAACAGGTAAGGCGTCCATCCAGAGTCTAAAATCCACTCATTGATGGCGCGAACCAGATAAGGTCTCGTTCCTTTCAGCGACATAACTTACAACCTGCGACGCATATCACGCTCAGGCTCCGTCAAACTCGCTAAGAAGCTGTCACGATGAAACAGTCTATCCATGTACTGAATTAAACCTTTGCAAGAGCGCTCTGGCAGCTCTACACCCATGATTGGTAAGCGCCATAGAATAGGTGCCAACATGCAATCGAGGAGCGAGAACTCTTCACTCATAAAGAAAGGTAGCTCATTAAACACTGGCGCAATCGTGATGATATTGTCACGGATATCTTTGCGTGCTTTTTGAACAGCTGCCTCTTTACCCTTGCCGGATAAAATCAAATCAATATCTGGCAACCAATCACGCTCAATGCGATAGGCCAATAACCTCGCCTGGGCCCTGGCCACAGGATAAATCGGCAACAACGGAGGATGTGGGAAGCGTTCGTCCAAGTACTCCATCATGACTTTGGTTTCATACAGCGCCAAATCACGATCAACAAGTACCGGCAACTGGTTGTAGGGGTTTAAATCAGCTAAGTCATGTGGGCGGTTGTGTTCGTTAACATTGATCACATCAACCGAAACACCTTTTTCAGCCAACACAATGCGTACACGGTGGCTGTAGTGATCGACCGCATCAGAATAAAACGTCATTGAAGCGCGACGTGTCACAGTTGCCATAAGGTTTACTCCAATACATTAAATGACAAAGGGGCGACACCGCGAGATGCCCCCCTTTGGCCGGTCTATAGACGCTATAGACAGGTAATTACTTCACATCCCGCCAGAATTCTTTATTCAAGAAATAGACTGGAATAAATAAGAAGGCCAAGAATAGTAACACCCAAACACCCAAGCGCTCACGCTGTACGCGAGAAGGCTCTGCCATATAGGTCATAAAGTTTACCAAGTCACCAACAGCAGCAGCATAACCATCGGGACCCAACTCTTGCTCTAATGGCTCTAACACATGCGGCATACCAACATCTTTAAAGACGCGGTTATTCACACCCAATGGACGACTGTCATCTGGGTAGAAGTGCAGCAAGTAGTTATAAACCCAGTCTGGCGAACGGAAACGAGTTTCTAATGACAGATCCGGTGGTGCAGCACCAAACCATGAGGCTTGCTGCTTAGTATCCACTTTAGTGATCATGCCATCACCGATTTTATCGGTAGTAAACATCATGTACTGCTCAACTAGGGCTGGATCAATGTCCAAGTCCTGCGCCATACGCTCATAACGCAAATACTTGGCCGAGTGGCAACCCAAGCAATAACTGATATAGAGCGAAGCACCATTTTGCAATGAAGCTTTGTCTTTCAGATTGACCGGTGCTGGCTCACATTTATCGAGCGTTCCGCAAGCACCACCACCGGCGGCAACTGCCACCACTGGTGACAGCGCCAAAATCATAGAGAGAAGAATCTTTTTCATTAGTGCTTACCCCCAGTCACGCGATCCGGCACTGGTTTTACGGTCTCCATCGACGTATAGAACGGCATCAACAAGAAGAACAAGAAGTAAATAACAGTGAAAACACGTGCCAACAATGTTTCAACTGGACCGGCAGGGATAGCACCTAACACACCCAGGACAACAAAGCTGATGGCAAACAGCGCCAGCCAGATTTTGCTGTGAATGCCTTTGTAGCGCATTGAGCGTACAGGGCTACGATCCAACCAAGGCAGCACAAACAAGATAGCAATGGCAGCACCCATGGCAATTACGCCACCCAGCTTGGACGGCACCGCACGCAAAATCGCGTAGAACGGTGTGTAGTACCAAACTGGTGCAATATGCTCTGGTGTTTTGAGCTGGTTAGCCGGCTCAAAGTTTGGTCTTTCCAAGAAGTAACCACCACCATCTGGGAAGAAGAACAACACCAAGCAGAAAATGAACAAGAACACCACAATACCGACTAAGTCATGCACGGTGTAGTAAGGGTGGAATGGCACGCCATCGAGCGGAATACCGTCATCACCTTTTACCTTTTTGATGTCTACGCCATCTGGATTATTCGATCCGACATGGTGCAATGCGACTAAGTGCATAAATACCAATGCGACCAACACCAATGGCAGCGCCACTACGTGCAACGCAAAGAAGCGGTTCAAGGTAATGCCAGAGATCAGATAGTCGCCGCGCACCCAAGTGACCAACTCATCGCCAACTACTGGGACTGCACCAGCCAAGTTTAGAATAACCTGAGCACCCCAATAGGACATATTGCCCCATGGCAGCAGGTAACCAAAAAAGCCTTCAGCCATCAGCACCAAGTAAATGGCCATACCAAATAGCCAAACCAGTTCACGTGGCTTTTTATATGAACCGTAGAGCAGACCACGGAACATATGCAGATAAACCACTACAAAGAATGCAGATGCACCGGTGGAGTGCATATAGCGCAGCAACCAACCATATTCGACATCACGCATGATGTACTCAATGGAGTCGAATGCACCTTCAGCTGATGGGTTATAAGACATCGTCAACCAAATACCGGTAACCAACTGGTTAACCAGCACGATCATCGATAGCACACCGAAGAAGTACCAGAAGTTTAAGTTCTTGGGCGCATAATACTTGCCCACATGATATTCATAAGTTTCTGTCGCTGGGAAACGCGCATCCACCCAGCCCATCACTTTTTTGCCGACATTCGCCATTATGCATTCTCCGCATCAAGGCCGATCACAAGCACACTATCAGTTTCATAGGTGTGTGGTGGCACATCCAAGTTAGTAGGTGCTGGAACGCCCGAATACACTCGGCCAGCCAAGTCAAACTTAGAACCATGACATGGACAAAAGAAGCCGCCCATCCAGCTTGCGCCACCTAAATCAGCAGCACCCACTTCTGGACGGAAGTTTGGTGAGCAACCTAGGTGTGTACAAATACCTGTTAATACAGCGAACTCAGGCTTGATGGCGCGCTCACGATTACGGGCATAATCTGGCTGAATCGAAGCCAATGATTGTGGATCAGCTAAAGAGCTCTCGACTGCTACTAAACCCTCAAGCATCTGCCGGGTACGACGCACAACCCATACAGGCTTGCCCCGCCACTCAAACACGGCACGTTGGCCTGGCTCTAGTTGGCTAATGTCTGCCACCACCGGTGCACCAGCGGCCTTAGCCTTTGCACTTGGGTTCCAGGATTTCACGAATGGCACGGCCACCCCAGCAACGCCGACAGCTCCAACTGCTGCTGTCGCGCCGACTAGCAGGCGCCGACGGTTCACATTTACGCCGTCAGTACTCATTGACGCACTCTCCGAATCAGCTTCAGGCCGCCAGACACTGTTTCACTAATGCCTTGGCGGAGCTTAAAAAAATCTTCCCAATGGTAATGAAATCACCGGCCAGTGACAAGAAAATCCACACGGATAGACGGGCTTTGTGCACCCTTCGTCGGTCATTTTTAAAACAAACAAAAAGGCTCGCACAATGGCGAGCCTTTTTTGTACAGCAGAAGCGATTAACGCTTCGAGTACTGTGGACGCTTACGCGCTTTACGCAGACCGATTTTCTTACGCTCAACTTCACGCGCATCACGAGTCACGAAACCTGCCTTACGCAGTGGTGACTTCAATTCTTCACTGTATTCGATCAAGGCACGTGTAATGCCGTGACGAATAGCACCTGCTTGACCGCCAATACCACCACCTTTAACAGTGACATTGATATTGAACTTGTTCAGCAGCTCAACCAACTCTAATGGCTGACGAACAACCATACAGGCTGTTTCACGACCAAAGTAAACATCCAAAGGACGGTCGTTAACAACAATATTGCCTTCGCCTGGTGTCAGGAAAACGCGAGCGGTTGCCGTTTTACGACGACCTGTTCCGTAATTTGCTTGTACAGTCATATCAAGTCGCTCAGATAGTCAGTTCTTGTGGCTGCTGGGCAGTATGCGGATGCTCAGCACCGGCATACACTTTCAGCTTGCTCAGCATGTCACGACCCAATGGGCCTTTTGGCAACATACCACGCACGGCAATTTCCAGTGGCAAGGTTGGCTTTTCAGTTGCCAACTTGGTGTAGTTAACACCCTTGATGCCACCTGGAAAACCAGTGTGGTGCCAGTACATTTTGTCTTGTGCTTTATTGCCTGTCACCACCAGCTTGCTGGCATTAACAACAACAATGTAATCACCCGTATCAACGTGTGGCGTATAAATTGGCTTATGCTTGCCACGTAAACGGCTAGCAATTTCGGTAGCTAAACGACCAAGTGTTTTACCACTTGCATCTACTACAAACCATTCGCGCGTTACGCTTTCCGGCTTGGCACTGAAAGTTTTCATGTCAACTGCCTTCAAAAATCTGTTGTCAGCGGCGCCGAACACGGCCATC
>CAYYWS010000092.1:0-5678 GCA_964473955.1 uncultured Paraperlucidibaca sp.
TGCCGTTGTTAGAGGCAGCAGGTATTCGTTTACTGGAAGACCCTGAGCACAGCCGTAAGCTTATTTTTCCTACCAATAAAGACGGCGTGAATGTGGTTATTTTGCGCGCCACCGATGTGCCAACATTTGTGCAGCATGGTGCCGCGGATATTGGTGTGGCTGGCAAAGATGTGTTGGTAGAGCATGGCGCTGAAGGAATGTACGAGCTTGTCGACTTGAATATTGCGCGCTGCCGGTTAATGGTTGCAGGTAAGGTCGGTGCACAAAAGCCGGATCGTCGTCTGCGTGTGGCCACTAAGTTTATCAATATTGCCAAGCGTTATTATGCCGCACGTGGTGAGCAGGTTGAGTTGATCAAGCTATATGGCTCGATGGAGCTGGCGCCTATTATGGACATGGCTGACGTCATTGTAGACGTTGTCGATACTGGCAAAACTTTGAAAGAAAATGGCTTGGAGCCGCTCGAGCTGATTATGCCGGTGAGCTCGCGTTTGATTGTGAATAAAACCGCAATGAAGCTGAAGCAGACCGAAATTTTACCTTTGGTGCAATTACTAGAAGCTGCTGTGGCAGAGCGCGTAGCACCTTAATGTATTCGAATGGAAAAACACCATGTTGACTCAGTTAGATGCCTCTTCGCCCACATTCTCCAAGCAGCTGGATCAGTTGCTGGCGTGGGAGGGTGTATCCGATGCGGGTGTGCGTGATGTAGTTGATGATGTCATTCGACAAGTAAGGGCATCAGGTGATACCGCGGTGGTGGACTTCACTAACCGTTTTGATCGCCGCCAAGTTAAAACAATGGCTGAGCTAGAGTTAACAAAAGCACGCTTGCAGCAGGCTTATGAAAACTTGCCTGCAGCTCAGCAGCAAGCACTGGCGCAAGCCGCTGAGCGTGTTAGCCGCTATCACCAGCATCAGTTGCAGTCGTCATGGTCGTATCGCGAAGATGACGGCACTCTATTGGGGCAGCAGGTTACTCCATTGGATCGAGTCGGCATTTATGTGCCGGGCGGCAAAGCGTCTTACCCATCGTCTGTGCTAATGAATGCGCTGCCAGCAAAAGTAGCAGGTGTTGGCGAAATCATTATGGTGGTGCCGTCTCCTGCTGGTGAGCTTAATGAGTTAGTGCTAGCGGCCGCATTTTTGGTGGGCGTTGATCGCGTGTTTACCATTGGCGGCGCACAGGCTGTCGCAGCACTTGCCTATGGCACAGAGACAGTGCCGCGCGTTGATAAAATTGTAGGCCCAGGCAACATATACGTGGCCACAGCCAAGCGCCAAGTGTTTGGCCAAGTGGGCATTGATATGATTGCTGGTCCATCTGAAATCCTGATCTATTGTGATGGCCAAACCGATCCAGATTGGATCGCGATGGATTTGTTGTCACAAGCTGAGCATGATGAGCTGGCGCAGTCGATTCTGATTGCGCAAGACCAAGCATTTTTAGACGCGGTGGAAGCAAGCTTGAATAAACTGCTGCCATCACTGGAGCGTGCAACCATTGCGCGTACCTCATTAAGTGATCGTGGTGCTTTTATTAAAGTTGATAACGAAGAGCAAGCCATCGATTTGATTAATCGAATAGCGCCAGAGCACTTGGAGTTATCCGTGAGTGACCCTGAGTCGCTGCTGCCACGTATCCGTCATGCCGGTGCAATTTTTATGGGTCGTCACACACCTGAGGCATTGGGCGACTACTGTGCCGGGCCTAACCATGTGCTGCCAACATCTGGTACCGCACGGTTTTCATCACCATTAGGTGTTTATGACTTCCAAAAGCGCAGCAGCTTGATTGGTTGTTCGGCCCAAGGTGCCAGTGAGTTGGCTAAAGTGGCATCAGTGTTAGCGCGTGGTGAAGGGCTGACGGCGCATGCGCGCTCAGCAGAATATCGATTGCTGCCAGAGTAGGGTGTTGTTATGAGTTCGCTGTGGAGTTCTTTTGTGCATGATCTGGTGCCCTATGTGCCAGGCGAGCAGCCGCGTATTGAAAATCTCGTCAAGCTCAATACCAATGAACACCCTTATGGACCATCACCAAAAGCGCTGGCCGCTATGCAGGCGGCGCTAACTGATGATTTACGTCTGTATCCAGATCCCAGCTCGATTAAGCTGCGTCAAGCGATGGCGGCGCGGGTTGGTTTAGAGGCCGGCCAAGTCTTTGTCGGAAATGGCTCTGATGAAGTGTTAGCGCATGCGTTTAATGCTTTTTTTAGGCAGTCAGAAGCCATACTTTTTCCGGACATTACGTATAGTTTTTATAAGGTTTATGCCCAGCTTTTTGATATTCGTTACCAGTTGGTGCCACTTGATCAAGCGTTTCAGATAGACCCTGCTGATTACACGGGCTCTAATGGCGGCATTATTTTTCCTAATCCGAATGCGCCTACTGGCTGCCTTATGCCACTGAACGCTATTCGCCAAGTCTTGACAGCAAACCCCTCTCGAGTGGTGATTGTTGATGAAGCCTATATTGATTTTGGCGGCGAAAGCGCAGTAGCACTGGTCAACGAGTTTGATAACTTGTTAGTGACTCAAACCTTGTCGAAATCTCGTGCCTTGGCGGGTTTGCGTGTTGGCATGGCATTTGGTCAGCGCCATTTAATTGATGCGCTGGAGCGGGTTAAGGACAGTTTTAACTCATATCCACTGGGTCGTTTAGCGCAAGCTGGGGCTCAAGCGGCAATGGAAGATGAAGGCTATTTCCAGTCCACCTGCGATATGGTCATCATGCAGCGCAATAGCTTGGTAGCACAGTTGCAACGGCGAGGTTTTGAGGTGCTGCCTTCAGCAGCTAATTTTGTTCTGGCTAAGCACCCGTCTTATGCCGGTGCCGAGTTATGTGCAGGCTTGCGTGAGCGGGCTGTGCTGGTAAGGCATTTTGCCGCACCACGTATTGCAGACTTTTTACGCATTACGGTAGGCACGCCCGATCAGCATAAAGCGCTGTTATCTGCTTTAGATGACCTGTTGGCCTAGGGCTTATGCCCTAGGCGCTGGGCGCTCGCCCATGGTGACGTCAATTTTTCGCACCTTGCCATCACGACGCACAATAATTTCGGTACGAGACTTCGGTGCTAATGCACCAATTTGTCGGATAACCTGATTAGCACTAACAACGCTCTGGCCTGCGACCTCTATGATTTGGTCGCCACGCCTAAGTCCTGCTTTGTCGGCAGGTCCTCCTTGCATAACACCAGCAATAAAGACATCACTACTTTCGCGACCATTAGCGGTTCGTGCGCTACTTGCTATTTCAATGCCTAACCAACCACGCAGTACACGGCCATGGCTGATCAAACTACTCATTACGGTTTTGGCAAGCTCAGCGGGAATGGCAAAACCAATACCCATATTGCCGCCGGAGCGCGAAAAAATAGCGGTGTTAATGCCGATTAAGTTGCCATTGACATCAATCAGTGCACCACCGGAGTTGCCAGGATTGATGGCGGCATCCGTTTGAATGAAGTCTTCGTAGGTATTAATGCCAAGACCACTACGACCCTGTGCAGAGATGATGCCTTGCGTGACAGTTTGACCAACGCCAAAGGGGTTGCCAATGGCGAGAGCTACATCGCCTACCGCCATATTAGTAGTATTAAACGGCAGTGCAGGTAGGTCTTGCAGGTCAATTTTAAGTAGTGCCAAGTCGGTGTCAGGGTCAGTGCCAATGACCTTGGCATCTACTTCGCGACCATCATGTAGTGCAACCACAATACTTTCAGCGCCTTGTACGACATGGTTGTTAGTGAGGATATAACCGTCGGATGCAACAATAACGCCTGAGCCCAAGCTGGAGGCGGAACGTTCATTAGGGATTTGTTCGCCATAAAAACGAAAGAACGGATGCTCAAGCATGGGGTTACGCTGAACTTGTACACGTTGTGTGGTGAAAATATTCACCACTGCCGGTGCGGCTTTAGCCACGGCTGGGGCATAAGAAATGGGACCGCTGCCGGCCTGTGCGACAACATCATTTGCTGCAAATTGAGCTGGTAACTCTGGGGTGGGCGTAGCAGTAACTGGGTTATGAGTTGGCCAGCGATCAAACCAGCTGACATAGGCAATGACACCAGCAAGAGCAATCCATGGCACCATAGGAGTTATGCGCATTGGGTTATCCTTCTTATGCAAAAGTATGAATTAAGCTGCACTTCATAAACTATGGAGGCAGATCACTGTTGAAACAAGTCTGTGCCGAGATAAAGTCATGTTATTAAACCAATTAGTGTTGCAATTAGATGAGCTTTTAGTCGCCAATCGTTTTCGTGACTATTGCCCAAACGGTTTACAGGTACAGGGGCGTACAGAAGTCAAAAAAATTATTTCTGGCGTGACAGCGAGTGAGGCGTTAATTGATGCAGCGATTGCCGCCAATGCGGATGCAATTTTGGTGCATCACGGTTATTTTTGGAAAAACGAAAGCCCCTGCGTGGTGGGCATGAAGCGAAATCGTTTGGCCAAACTATTGGCTCATGATATTTCACTCATTGCATATCACTTGCCATTGGATGCGCACCCTAGCCTAGGGAATAACGCTCAATTAGCGGCGCGTTTTGGTTGGCAGCGAACAGGCGCTTTGTTTCCAGATGACGCCAGTGCTGTCGGGGATGTTGGTGAGCTCTTTGAGCCAATGACGGCTGTTGCGATCTGTGAGCAAGCCCAGCAGGTGTTGCAACGTCGGCCACTTCATATTGCCGGCGCTGCAACAGAAATTAAGCGAGTCGCTTGGTGTACTGGTGGCGCACAAGGCTTTATTGAGCAGGCCGCGGCACTTGGCGTAGATGCCTACTTCAGCGGGGAGATATCAGAGCCCACGGTGCACATCGCACGCGAAATGGGCATCCATTATTTTGCATTGGGCCACCATGCCAGCGAGCGTTATGGTGTGCAGGCATTAGGGCAGTGGTGTCAGCAACAGTTTGGTCTTACGCATCAATTCATTGATGTTGATAATCCGGTCTAAGGCTGTAGTCGGCTAATTAACCATTGTCCATCGTGACTTAGCTCGTAGGCGATGCGGTCATGTAAGCGACTAGGGCGACCTTGCCAGAACTCAATATAGTGCGGAACTAGGCCATAACCACCCCAATGAGGTGGGCGTGGAACTTGGTCAGGATACTGAGCTTGTAAGCTCTGCACGCGCTCATGTAGTGTCTTAGGCTGATCTATGACTTGGCTTTGCTCTGATGCCCAAGCACCAATGCGGCTAGCATAGGGGCGCGATGCATAATAAGCGTCTGATACTTCGTCAGCCAGTCGTGACACACGTCCTTCAAGACGAACTTGACGTTCAAGTTGTGGCCAAAAAAACGTGAGCGCGGCCAAAGGCTGCTGTGCTAAACACTGACCCTTGCGGCTGGCATAGTTGGTGAAAAACTGCAGCGCTCCTTGCTCAATGCCTTTTAATAAAACAATACGGGCATTGGGCTGGCCGCTTTCATCGACGGTTGCTAAGTTCATCGCAGTAGGCTCATCTACACCGGCACTAATGGCCTCATGCAACCATTTTTCAAGCTGCAAAATGGGGCTGTCAGCACAGTCCTCTGAATTTAATCCTTGGCGGGTATAGTCGAGGCGTATATCAGCTAAGTTGAGGCTCATTCGCTTATGGGCTCCGCGCCAGCTAAGATTTTTTTGGCAGCATCTGTGTCATAAAATGCCTGCAGATGCTCTTC
>CAYYWS010000092.1:5688-7388 GCA_964473955.1 uncultured Paraperlucidibaca sp.
TCTTCAAAACGCTGTTTGATGTGCCCGCGCTTGCGTAGTGTATTGATGACCGGTGTACCCACTGCAATGACTTCACGCACAATTTGTTCTTCAGTGATGCCGATGTCTTCCAGTAAATCCATCGCCATCTCATCGCCTTTATGGTCATACCAGCGATTAATAATATGGGCGACTTGCTCACTCATGAATTCGGTGGTGCGCACCATATTCCAAAACACCACGGCCAAATAGCTATAACCTTCAAGCTCAAGATGTCGTGAAGCATCACCAAAGCGATAGTTCGCCAGGCGTGGCCAAAATTCATCGGCATAACTGCGAAGCTGCTGGTTGTTGAGTGCTGCAACAACCATTTCGACACCTAGGGATGCGGTGTCGCGCAGGGTGTGGCGAATATAAGCTTTTACTGACTTTTCTAAGGTGCGCTCGACGTTACCCATGCGGCTGATGACGCCTGAGCCTAATTTGATCAGTGATGCGGCACCCGGCACATGCTTGGCAACGGGGTTGTTTGTTGTTAAATACCCAATGATGTTGCGGTACATAAGTTCCGATAACATACGATGCGATGCTGGATTGTGTAGCACCATCTCGATCAGCTCTTGTCGCAGCGCTGGTCGTGAAATCAGGCGTTCAACCATCATGTCGTAGATTTGACGATTGATCAGGTCGCGGATGGGGACTTGTTGGGTAGAAGCATTATCCAAGCCAATTTCAATTAACATCACCACTTGTTGGCGCATGCTGTCAGTTGGCGCATACCCTAGGAGATTTCGCTGCACCCAGCCGACCACCATGGTGGCTGGTAAAAGGTCACGTACTGCAATCGACTGAAGTAGTTCACAGTAGCCTTTAGCTTCAACTTCTAAGTGAGCCTGTAGGCGGTCGCCCTGCAACTCTTGATCAAGAAATGCTATCTGTGCGTTTAATAGTGATTGTGCGGTGGGGTGCATCAACCGTCTCCAAGACCCAGTATCAGGTCAACAAAATAGCCGTTTAGACGTTCAAAATCCATGCTTTCATGGGAACAAGGCTTGCCATTGGCGCTGAGTTTTGCTTTATTGGCTTTCTATTAGTTATTTTGTGTGCATATTAACGACCTGTTTATCGGTCAGAGGCTTTATGAATCAGCTACTTATAACTATTAAAAAGGCGTTTTTAACGGCTGCATTAGTTTTTATGTTTTCCCCTGCCTTGGTGCAGTCTGAAGAGCGCCCGGTGGTTATGCCGTCTGCTGCAGATGATATGGTGATGAATGCACTGACATTAATGGGTGTGCCATATAAGTATGGTGGCACCTCTCCTGAAGAGGGTTTCGATTGTAGTGGCTTGGTTCAGTACATATATCGCAGCATCAGCTCTATCACACTGCCCAGAACCGCAGCACAAATGGCTCAACTTGCAGGCCGCAATGTACAAACCTCAGAGTTAGCCATTGGCGACCTAATTTTCTTTCGTTTAAATAACAGCGCTCGCATTAATCATGTTGCTGTATACATTGGCGAAGACCGTTTTGTGCATGCTCCTCGTACGGGACGCGTCATCAGTATTGATAAACTCGATAACCGCTACTGGATGCGATACTTTGTCAGTGCGCGTCGATTATTTACCGATGATGGTCATTTGAATCATCCTTTAGGCTCACTCTAGTTATCAGCAAACTGGCAATCTTGCGCAGTCTCAGCTAATGTCTTCAGCCAAAA
>CAYYWS010000093.1:0-7379 GCA_964473955.1 uncultured Paraperlucidibaca sp.
GACAGACTGCGCAAAAAGGCGCGGCAGGACGAAAGGGTTATCAAGATGCACCAACAGAGCAGCGCGCAGAGGGCGGGGAAGGGTGTGGTGCAGGACCTGCTGGACGGAGGCAACGGCGGGGTCGGTTCAGACGATGTGTAGCGCAGTGCTAGGTTTGATCATGTGAAGAAAGCAACAACGTTGGAAAAAGGAATTTCTTTTTTATACGCAATCAAATAAAAACCACGTTTAAATTCTGGCGAACCATGTCGTGTTCCCTCGGGAGCAATACCCAAGTAAAAGTTCTCTGCTTGCTTTAGATAAGCCGCTGATTGCTCAACCAAACCCGATGACTTGCTACGGTAGACAGGCATAACACCTAACCATCGGAAAAATGGTCCCATCGGCCCTTTAAATAATTCCGCTTTAGCCATAATCCGAATTTTTAAACGTAGCGACAAAATGACGGCTGCCGCGACAATGCCATCTCGGTTTGATGTATGCGGTGCCCCAATAAAGACGGCTTTAGGTACATCTGGAAACTCACCTGTCACTTTCCAACCTAATAAACGTAGCCATAACTCGCCCAAACGTTGCGAAAAAGCAGTTCCTCGTCGAGGCACATTAGGGCTTAAGTCTTTAGCAGTGATCATGGCAAAGGGCCTGTTGTTGTCTTGCGCCGACTATAGCAAAAGCTATACAAAAAAAACCCACGACCAATGGACCGTGGGTTTAGTTTTGCGACCAGCTGCGAACTTAGAACGTACGCGAAATAAGCTCTTTCATGATTTCGTTAGTGCCACCATAAATACGGTTAGCACGGGTATCGATATAAGCTTGGGCTACTGGGTATTCCAGCATATAACCATAACCACCATGCAGCTGAACACACTCATCCACCACTTTAGAGATCAGGTCTGATACCCAATATTTTGCAGCGGCGGCAGCATCTACCTGCAAGGTGCCTTTGATTTGCTCTTCAATACAACGGTCAACAAACACACGCGCAATCTGAGTTTCAGAACGCAGTTCTGCCAGCTTGTAACGAGTGTTTTGATAAGCAGCTACAGGCTTGCCGAACACTTTACGATCACGCACATAAGCTAAGGTGTGTGCCAATACTTGCTCACAACCAGCAGCACAAATGATGGCAATCATTAAGCGCTCCCAGGCCAGCTCTTTCATCAACATGATGAAGCCCATGCCTTCGGCACCAATGATGTTCGACTTAGGCACACGCACGTTGTCGAAGAACAACTCACAAGTGTCTTGGCCTTTCATGCCGACTTTGTTCAGTGGGCGACCTTTGCTGAAACCTTCGCGATTGGCTTCAACCAATAACAACGAAACACTTTCTGCACCTTTTGATGGGTCACCCGTTTTGACGACCACAACAGCGATGTCGCAGAGGTAACCGTTGGTGATGAAGATTTTGCTGCCATTCACGATGTAGTCGTCGCCATCAGCAACGGCTGTTGTTCGCACGGCTTGCAAATCAGAGCCAGTACCAGGCTCAGTCATCGCAATAGCACCAACGGCTTCACCAGAAGCCATTTTTGGTAACCATGTTTGCTTGAGCTCTTCACTACCAAAGTTCAGCAGGTAGTTAGCAACGATGTCAGAGTGCAACGAAAAACCAGAGGCGGAATCACCGGCACGGGCTTGCTCTTCCATCATGATGACACTGTATAAACGGTCAACACCCGATCCACCGTATTCTTCAGGCATGGTTGGGCAGAGTAGGCCTAGCTCACCTGCTTTGTTCCACAGATGACGATCAATATGCTGTTGTGCTTCCCACTTTTCACGGTGTGGTGCCATTTCGTCTTCAAAGAAACGACGGGCGGTGCGGCGGAAATCTTCATGTTCCGCGGTGAAGATAGTGCGCGGGATCATGGCATTCATAGGGTTCGGTACGTTGAGGCTCATCGGAAAACTCCGGACAGACAAAAAAATTCAGGTAAAATACAATACGGTCGTAATGCAGGTTGGCATTCAAACAGCCGCCCCTTTTGCTGTCAAGGAAAAAGTGACTGATGAGTTCTGAAAATCAAACAAAACCACTACGTCGAACACAAAGCGAACGTAGCGAGGCCATGCGCCAACGCTTGATCGATGCCACCATCGAATGCTTGGCTCGGGATGGTTATGCCGGCACCACCATCAGCACCATCATTGCCCAGGCCGATGTGTCTCGTGGCGCGCCAATCCATCACTTCCCCACCAAGGCCTCGTTAATCGAGGCCAGCGCTAGTTATTTGATCCAGCGTTTATATGTGTTGTTAGGCAAGGCGGTGCGCAGCTTGGAGGCGTCTGATGACCGTCTACAAGACATGATTTTGGCCAGTTGGCGGCAACTGTTTAATCGCATGGAACACGATGCCATGATGGAGTTAATGCTGGCCAGTCGACGTGATGCTGAACTTGCCGGGGTAATGCGTCAGCTTTGGGTGGCAGGACGAGACGTACTCGATAAGGCCAGTGAGCACTACTTTGAAGCACTAAATGATGACGTCGAAATCAGTCATTTATTTATTCTGACGCATTGGTTAATGGGCGGCATGGCCATGGAGCACCACCTAATGGATGGTGATCACGTGGTCGAACACTTTTTAAAGTTATGGACCACGTTATTGGCTGGCCATATTCGTAGCCGTCCCAACGTCACCAACCCACCTCCACGCCCCGCTAACTGGAAGCGCTTAGTGGGCGAGTCTTAAGCTAGGCTGCAACTGATTTCAGTGCGCGCTTGGGCAAGTCTTTGCCTAGGCGCTCTGGATTAGGCAGTCGTTTTGCTATCCAAGCGGGCAGCTTTTTCAAGCCCAGCACATTGCTCTCGCGCAGCTCACCAGCAATAAATTCACGCGTGCCCATGACATAGTCAAACCATGGTTTAGTCACACACCAGTTAGCATCGGCGTTGCGCCCCATGTGATGGTCATAATGCCAAGGAATATTCTCGCGCCCCCAAGCCGGATCTTGGTGTGAGCGCTTATGCACACGGTAATAGTTCGCTGCGCAATACCAAAGTGTGCCGACATAAAACGGCGCGACTGGAAACAATGGAGCAACTGCCGCACTGACCGCCAACAACGACCAAGCCTCTTTTCCCTGAGCATGCAGCCCAAGTGGAAACTTTTCGTAGTTTGGATCTAGGTAATCATTTTTACGCACCACCTTGTGGTGCTCATGAAAGTGGAAAGCCCAGAAATTGTTTTTATCGCGCCCCATGTCGTGCAAAACATGCTTATGCATTGCCCACTCGAAAGCGTTGGCAGTAATCAAACCTAATGGAATTCCAATCATTTTCTTCCCCAAACGCGCCATAACACCGCCAACGATAGCGTATTATTAGTGGCACCTTATATTAAGCGACCTTGAGTTTTCCATGTCAGGCACTTTATTTATTATCGCCGCAGCATCCGGCACCGGCAAAACATCCCTCGTTAAAGAGCTGGTCTCTAGTGATGAGCGACTGGGTGTATCGGTATCACACACCACCCGCGCGCCACGACCCGGCGAAGTAGACGGGTTGAACTATCACTTCACATCACGTGAACAGTTCCAGCAAGGCATTAGCCAACAACAGTTTTTAGAGCATGCTGAAGTTTTTGGCAATTTATACGGTACCTCTAAAGGCTGGGTAGAGTCGCAACTAGCTGCAGATCACGACGTCATTTTGGAAATTGATTGGCAAGGAGCGCAACAAGTGCGCCAACTCATGCCACAAGCCGTATCGATTTTTATTCTTCCACCTTCGCTTGCGGCTTTAGCAGAGCGCTTAAACAGTCGTGGCACCGACTCTGCCGAAGTCATTGCGCATCGCTTAAGTGAGTCAATTGCCGACATTGGCCACTATGCTGAATTCGATTATTTGGTCATTAATGATGACTTCACCACTGCCCTGGCCGACTTGCACGCCATTGTGCGTGCCGCTCGACTGTCCAATCGTTCACAGTCTGCGCGCCAAGCACATTTGATCCGCCGCTTGTTATCTGGGGGTTAGGCGCAGACAGTGGTTGTTAATCGGCAGCATGTACCGTAGAATTCTGCCTCTTTTGTGATCGCTTTTCGGAGATAAACCGTGGCCCGTGTAACCGTCGAAGACTGCTTGACCAACCTCGATAACCGCTTTGAGCTGGTGCTGGTCGCTTCCAAGCGCGCGCGTCAATTAGCCACTGGCGGTAAAGAGCCGGGTTTGGCGTGGGAAAATGACAAACCAACTGTAATGGCCTTGCGTGAAATTGCAGCCGGCATGGTAGACCGCCACATTCTGACCGAAGTGCCAGAAGAAGAAGCGCTGCCGGATCTGAGCGATCTCGGCAACCTCGAATATCAACCGCCTGCTGACCTCTGATTACCCCGCTAAAATTTTTTTCTCGCAGGCGTAATCGCACACTTGACGCAACGCCTGCCTCGCCGGAGACTCAATGCATGAGCTCCGGCATAGACGCCCTTTGTCATCGACTAGATGAATACCTGACACCGACACAGGTGGCAGCTGTTCGTCGCGCCTATGAGTTTTCAGAACAAGCCCACTTAGGCCAGTTCCGTCGCAATGGTGACCCTTACGTTACTCACCCATTAGCGGTCGCGCATATTCTCTGCGATATGCATATGGATCATGAAAGCCTAATGGCTGCCATGCTGCATGATGTCATTGAAGACACCATCGTTTCGAAAGAAGAGCTGTGTGAGCAGTTTGGTGAGGAGGTCACTAAGTTAGTTGATGGTGTGACCAAGCTAACTCAGGTGCATTTCAACTCCAAGGCCGAAGCGCAAGCCGAAAACTTTCGCAAAATGATTATGGCGATGACACAAGATGTTCGCGTCATTGTCGTTAAATTAGCGGACCGTCTACACAATATGCGCACTTTGGATGTGCTGACGCCAGAAAAGCGCAAACGGGTAGCCCGCGAAACCTTAGAAATTTATGCCCCGATTGCCATGCGTTTGGGCATGAACGATATTCGCATTGAATATGAAGATTTGGGCTTTGCCGCCATTTGGCCGATGCGTGCCGAACGCATTCAAAATGCTGTTTTTGCTGCTCGTGGCCACCGTCGTGAAATGGTCACCACATTAGAAATTGCCATTGCCGAGCGCCTGCGCAAAGAAGGCCTTAGTGCACGTGTTATTGGTCGTGAAAAACACCTGTACGGCATTTATTTAAAAATGCGTGAAAAGCGCCGTTCATTTAATGAAATCATGGACATCTATGGTTTCCGCGTGGTGGTCGACAGTGTAGACGCTTGTTACCGGGCACTAGGGATTGTGCACAATCTCTACAAGCCGATTCCGGGCAAATTCAAAGACTATATCGCCATCCCCAAAACCAATGGTTATCAGTCGCTGCATTCGGTACTAAAAGGCCCGCGCGGAGTGCCGATTGAAGTGCAAATTCGCTCAGAGGCCATGGAGTCCATGGCCAGCAATGGCATTGCGGCGCATTGGCTGTATAAATCCGACAGCTTCACCAACACCTCGCAAACACGTGCGCGTGAATGGATGAAGTCATTGCTGGAGCTGCAAACCAGTGCCGGCGACTCTCTCGAATTTATTGAAAGCGTGAAAGTCGACCTATTCCCGGATGAAGTTTATTTATTCACCCCCAAAGGTCGAATTTTGACGTTGCAACGCGGCGCCACGCCGGTCGATTTTGCCTATGCCGTGCACTCTGATATTGGTGATACCTGTATTGCCGCACGTGTTGATAATCGCTTAGCACCGTTAAGCCTGCCGCTAAATACTGGCCAAACCGTTGAAATTATTACTGCGCCTGGTGCGCGTCCTAACCCAGCATGGTTAGATTTTGCCGTCACCAGTCGCGCTCGCACACGCATACGTCACTTCTTAAAGCATCAGCAGCAAAGTGAGTCATATGATCTTGGCTTACGGCTACTGAATAAAGCACTGTCATCAATGAATACTCGCTTTGATGACATCCCTGAAGAAGACATACAGCAGGTGCAACAAGAGCTTAATTTGCCCGATAGCAGTGCCATGTTAGAAGCGATCGGCATGGGCAATTTATTGCCGCAAATTATTGCCCGTCGATTGGTGCCGGGCAACGACCTTATTGAGTCGAAAAAGCCTAGCAAAACAATCGGTAAAACAGCAGGTATCGCTATTCGCGGCACCGAAGGCCTAGTTGTTTCATATGCACGCTGCTGTTGGCCACTGCCCGGCGATCAGATTATGGGGCACTTAAGTGCTGGTCGCGGCATTGTGATTCACCGTAGTAAATGCCAAAACATGGTGGCTGAGCTGCGCAATAGCCCAGACAAGTGCATGCCGTTGCGCTGGGCCGATCAGGTCAATCGTGAGTTCCAAACCGAGCTGCGTATTTCACTGGTCAATCAACGCGGCATGTTGGCCATCATTGCCCGTATTGTCACCGACAGTGACGCCAATATCGACTTCGTCAATGCCGAGGAAAAAGGCGCACATCATGGCACTATTCATTTAGGGCTTAGTGTGCGCGATCGCATTCATTTGGCCCAAATCATCAAGCGATTACGTGTACTTAACGGCATTGACCGTGTTGTGCGTCATCGCGCTTAAACGTTATGTTGGAGATGTTATGAACCGTTCAATTATCCAAACCAATCAAGCGCCTGCTGCGATTGGCACCTACTCACAAGCCGTCAAAGTGGGCAACACCGTGTATTTATCCGGCCAAATTGGTTTAGACCCAGCCACTATGAATATGGTGGATGGCATCGAAGCACAAATTATTCAGGTATTTGAAAATTTGAAGGCAGTGATTGAAGCTTCAGGTGCCGGATTTAATGACATTGCCAAGCTCAATATTTTCTTAACCGACTTAGGTCATTTTGCGTTGGTGAATGAAATCATGGCGCGTTACTTCCAGCAGCCCTACCCGGCACGCGCGGCCATTGGTGTGGCCTCGCTGCCGCGTAACGCGCTGGTGGAAATGGACGGAATCGTCTGTATTCCCAGTTAGTTATTAGCACTTAACAATGGTGGCTTAACGGTGCCGGTGATACTCACTGCCGGCACCAGCAAGTCGCGTGACAAACTGGTTAAGAACTGCAAGTTATAGCCATACACCAGCAAGCCCACACTCTCATCATCGGCAATTCGCTCTGCCACACCCACCATATCGACTTGATGACTACCTAAGCCACGCAACGGCGTTAGCTGCTCATCAATCAATCGTGGCGCAGACATGCCGCTGCGAGCACCCCAACCGACATGAATAATGGCATCACAGCCAGTTGCTGGCAGGATTCCCGCCAGTGCATCTGGAATTGAATTGGCAATATCACAGCCACTCAGCGGCACACCAGGTATTGCTAAATTTAGCTCGAGCTTGCCAATACCGGCCAAGGTTCTGCCAGCTGCAGGCGGCAACACTTCAATAAAAGTAGGCGCCA
>CAYYWS010000094.1:0-7322 GCA_964473955.1 uncultured Paraperlucidibaca sp.
TTAGAGCCAGTTCGTGGCAGTTATGATGTCATTGTGATTGATTGTGCGCCGTCATTAAGTATGTTGACGTTAAATGGATTGGTTGCGGCCGATGGTGTGATCATTCCTATGCAGTGTGAGTACTATGCACTGGAAGGGTTAGCTGCACTGACTCAAACCATTGACCGTGTGGCTGAAACTGCCAACCCTCAGCTTTACATTGCAGGGATTTTGCGCACCATGTTTGACCCGCGAAACACCTTGGCCAATGATGTCTCTAATGAGCTGTTAACGCATTTTGGCGATACCGTGTTAAACACCATTATCCCGCGCAATGTGCGCTTGGCTGAAGCGCCAGCGCATGGTTTGCCAGCACTTCAGTACGATAAGTCGTCACGTGGCGCGATGGCCTATTTGGCCTTGGCCTCTGAACTATTACGTCGCCATAAGACTAAAAAATGATAAGTGGGTAACTCATGGTAACTGGAAAAAAACGTGGACTTGGTAGTAACCGCGGATTAGATGCGCTGTTAGGCACCGTTCGTAAAGTTCAGCAAGAAGCCACCGAAACAACGGTTAACAAGGCGCCCGCAGAAGAGCTGCGTCAGCTGCCGGTTGAGTGGTTATTCCGTGGCCGTTATCAGCCGCGTCGGGAAATGGATCCTGAAGCGCTACAAGAATTAGCCGACTCTATTTCTGCACAAGGCATGTTGCAGCCAATTGTGGCGCGCGCACAAGGTGAGCAGAAGTTTGAAATTATTGCCGGTGAGCGACGCTGGCGTGCAGCGCAGTTGGCCAAGCTAGACACAGTCCCTGTTTGGGTGCGTGATATTAGTGATGAGGCCGCCATTGCCTTGGCACTGATTGAAAATATTCAGCGTGAAGATTTAAATCCGCTGGAAGAAGCGATTGCCATGCAGCGGTTTGCCGACGAGTTTGCATTAACGCATCAACAGGTTGCCGATGCGGTGGGTAAGTCGCGTGCGGCGGTTAGTAACCTGATGCGATTGTTGGCGCTGCAAGATGAAGCAAAGCGCCTGCTTGAAAATGGCGATATCGATATGGGCCATGCACGTGCTTTGTTGGCATTGCCGGTTACTCAGCAGGGCTCTGCTGCTCGGCAAGTAGTAGCGCGTGGCTTATCGGTTCGGCAAACCGAATCGTTGGTGCGTCAACTATTAGCCGAGAAAAACGCTGATCAGAAAAAGACCGATCAGTTAGACCCTAATGTAAGACAGCTGGAGGTTAATTTGTCAGAGCGTCTCGGGGCTGCAGTGCAAATTGATTGTAATGCACGTGGTAAGGGCCGTATTGTTATTGCATACAATTCATTGGATGAGCTGGATGGCATTTTGGCGCACATCAAATAACATGTTAATGCGTAGCCTCATCGCCATGCTGCTGCTGGTCTGTAGTAGCGCATGGGCAAATGACGGCTGGCGTTTGGCGCGTGAGGATAAAGAGCGCGATATTCGCGTGTACTTAAAGCGTTCTGCAGTGTCGGCCTATCAAGATGTCTACAGCGTTACTACGTTAACAGGCAGCACACTGGGTATTGAAGCCATCCTTAACGACGCGGCTGCAATGAACCAATGGGCGGCTCGTGTTAACCATGCTCGCATCATAAAGCGTGAAAAAAACCAAGTATGGATGTATATCCAATATCGATTGCCATACCCGCTGAAGCCGCGTGATGTGGTGGTGGTTGCTACCCGTAATCAGGCTAATGGTGTCATTAGTATTGATTCAAAAGCGGTGAAGGGTAATTTGCCCGAACAAGACGGATGGGTGCGTTTAACTCAAGTTGAGAGCCGCTGGCGGCTGACTCCATTGCAGCGTAACCGAGTGAAAGTTGAGCTGTGGGGCAGTGCACTGCCCGGTGGCTTGGTGCCTAGCGTGGTCTACAATTACAACTTGCCTGATGATGCCATGCAAACCTTTCGCATGCTGCGGCGCATGGCGCAGCGCCCCAAATACCAATCCTAAGACAATTGCTCAATTTGATTTGCCCTAGCAGACAACTGTCGTCTATAATCCGCGCGCTTAATCAAATCATGGCGTTATTTGCCTAAGTAGGTATTAAGTGAGCAAACCACAGCCGCTGCTCAATATAAAGCCAGCGCTACAACAGCTAACATGGCAAATTATTTTTTTGCTGCCATTAGCCTTAGTAGCCGGAGTTTGGGCAGGCCAAGGTGCTGCTATTGCGGCTACAACAGGCGCAGTAATTGTCCTCGTTGGGCAGATATTTTTTGTGTCGCGCGTGTTTCGTCATGCCGGTGCAACATCTGCTAGGCATATTGTGAAAGAGTTTTTTCGAGGTGAGGCAGGGAAGTTTTTGCTGACTGTCTTGCTTTTCGCGGCAGTGCTTATACGTTTTAACGATATAAACACAGGCTGGCTACTGACAGGTTTTGTTTTGCAGCAGCTGGTAGGTTCAGCAGCGCTAATACGAACGAAATCAAACTAGCTAATTTAGGTAGGAAAGAATGGCTGGCAATTCGACTGAATACATCAAGCACCACTTAACCAACATGACCTATGGTCGTTTGCCTGAAGGTTATGTTCGTGAAATTGATGGCGTACAAACGGTATTAGATGCTCCAACATGGACATTGGCACACAGCGCCGGCGAAGCCGCTGCTATGGGTTTTAGTGCGCTTCACCTCGATTCTTTAGGCTGGTCTATTGGCCTTGGTCTGATTTTCTGTTTGCTGTTCCGCTCCGTGGCTCGCAAAGCAACAGCTGGTGTTCCTGGCCGCCTACAAGCATTTGTTGAAACCATTGTTGAATTTGTTGATGAAAACGTAAGAAGTACTTACCACGGCACATCGAAGGTTATTGCGCCGCTTGCGCTCACCATTTTTGTGTGGATCTTCCTGATGAACTTCATGGATATGATCCCGGTTGATTTTATTCCGGTGTTTGCTGGTTGGGTTGGCGCCACTTTCTTTGGTGCAGACCCCGCACACGTTTACTTCAAAGTGGTACCAACCACTGACCCGAATGTTACTTTAGGCATGGGCTTCTCTGTTTTCTTGCTGATTATTTACTTCAGTATCAAAGAGAAAGGCGCTGGTGGCTTTGCCAAAGAGCTGTCATTCACACCATTTAACCATTGGCTACTGGTTCCGTTTAACCTCGTGCTCGAGTTGATTGGCTTGATTACAAAGCCAGTATCGTTGGGTCTGCGACTGTTCGGAAACTTGTACGCTGCTGAATTGATCTTTATTTTGATTGCGCTGATGTATATGGGCAGCATTGGTCTGGGCATGTTGGGTATTGGTTTACACCTTGCTTGGCTGATCTTCCACATTCTGGTCATCACGCTACAAGCCTTTGTGTTCATGATGCTAACAATCGTGTACCTGAGCATGGCTTCTGAGAAGCACTAATTTTTTACAATTAACCAACCGTTAAATCTTGAAGAGGAAACCAAAATGGATAGTTACATCGTTGGCATGAACCTGCTTGCAGTTGCACTGTTGATCGGTCTTGGTGCACTCAGCACTGGTATCGGCTTCGCTCTGCTCGGCGGCAAATTCTTAGAAGGTGTTGCTCGTCAACCAGAATTGGGCTCACAGCTGCAAGTTAAAATGTTTATTGTTGCTGGTTTGCTCGACGCTATCCCAATGATTGGTGTTGGTATTGCCATGTTGCTGTTGTTTGCCAACCCGTTCATCGGTTAATCGCGTCGCTTGCGACCAACCCGGTACGGTTGGATATTCCAACCGCTAGAACGTATGAGGTGATAGCGTGAACATCAATGCAACCCTGATTGGGCAAGCCATTGCTTTTGCATTCTTTGTTTGGTTTTGCATGAAGTTCGTTTGGCCTCCGATTATGAGCGCCCTCGAACAACGTCAAAAGCAAGTTGCAGAAGGTCTGAATGCTGCTGATAAAGCTAAGCAAGACCTCGAGCAAGCATCGGCTAAGGCAGAACAAGAATTGCAAGCTGCTAAAGTTCAAGCAGCTGCTTTGATTGAGCAAGCCAACCGTCGTGCTAGCCAACTAGCCGAAGAAGCGAAGCAACAGGCTGCAGCTGAAGCTGAGCGTATTTTGACGCAAGCAAAGGCAGACATCGACCAAGAGCGAGCCAGTGCACGTGATGCATTGCGTTTGCAAGTTTCTGCTCTAGCGTTGGCTGGTGCAGAAAAGATTCTGCAAGCAGAAGTCGATGCGAGCCGTCATTCCGCTATGCTCGATAACTTAGCTTCTGAGTTGAACTAATAGATAAACGAGACCGTCATGGCAGAAATTACGACAGTAGCAAGACCATACGCCAAAGCCGCTTTCCAATATGCACAGGAAAAGTCGCGCTTAGGCCAATGGGCAGAAATGCTTGGTCTGCTGGCTGACGTCGTCAATGACAGTGCTTTTCGTGCGTTTTTAGCAAAGCCAGAGCTGAGCGCTAAGCAACAAGCGGAAGCAGTTAGTGCCGTTTGCGGTGACAAAATTGATCGTGATGTCAGCAACTTTGTTGTAAATCTTGCCAACAACAAGCGTTTAGAGGCTCTGCCTGCTATTAGTGAGTTGTTTGAACAGATGCGCGCAGAAGCTGAAGGCGAGCTAGAGGTTGAGGTGACATCAGCGTTTGAGTTGTCACCAGCACAAACTCAGTCATTGGCAAAGACACTGACAGAAAAATTGACGCGTCAGGTGAATTTGATCTGTAGCGTAGATCCAGCACTAATTGGTGGTGCGGTAATACGAGCAGGCGATTTAGTTATTGACGCCTCGGTAAGAGGCAAGCTGGGTAAGCTCGGCGCCACACTGAATTCTTGATATTTCCTTCGAGGAAGAGAGCATCATGCAGCATTTGAACCCCTCCGAGATCAGCGAGCTGATCAAGAGCCGCATTGCGGACCTGAATGCCTCCGTAGAAGCACGTAACGAAGGCACCATCGTTGGTGTATCCGACGGTATTGTGCGTATCCACGGTTTGGCCGACGTCATGTACGGCGAAATGATCGAGTTCGACGGCGGTGTCTTTGGCATGGCCCTCAACCTCGAGCGTGACACCGTGGGTGCCGTTGTTTTGGGCAGCTACCTGACATTGCAAGAAGGCCAGAAGGCTCGTTGCACAGGCCGCATTTTAGAAGTGCCAGTTGGCCCTGAAATGTTAGGTCGTGTAGTTGACGCCTTGGGCAACCCGATTGATGGCAGAGGCCCAATCGAAGCCAAAATGTTTGACGCCGTAGAAAAGGTAGCACCTGGTGTTATTTGGCGTAAGTCGGTTGATCAGCCAGTGCAAACTGGCTACAAGGCCGTTGATGCCATGATTCCAATTGGCCGTGGCCAACGTGAGCTGATCATTGGTGACCGTCAGACCGGTAAAACCGCAATGGCTATTGACGCCATCATCGCGCAGAAAGATTCTGGCATTAAGTGTGTGTATGTTGCTGTTGGTCAAAAGCAGTCGACCATTGCTAACGTAGTACGCAAACTGGAAGAGTTTGGTGCAATGGCCTACACAACCGTAGTTGCCGCCGGCGCCTCTGATGCACCATCCATGCAATTCTTGGCACCATATTCTGGTTGCACCATGGGTGAGTACTTCCGTGATCGTGGTGAAGATGCACTGATCATTTATGATGATTTGTCTAAGCAAGCAGTTGCTTACCGTCAAATTTCCTTGCTGTTACGTCGTCCACCAGGCCGTGAAGCGTTCCCTGGCGACGTGTTCTATCTCCACTCCCGTCTGCTGGAGCGCGCATCACGCGTTTCCGAAGAGTATGTAGAGAAGTTCACTAACGGTGAAGTGAAAGGCAAAACCGGTTCATTAACTGCGTTGCCAATTATCGAAACTCAGGCTGGTGACGTATCTGCATTCGTTCCAACCAACGTAATTTCGATTACTGACGGTCAGATCTTCTTGGAGACATCACTGTTTAACTCAGGTATCCGTCCTGCTGTTAACGCTGGTATTTCGGTATCTCGTGTGGGTGGTGCAGCACAAACCAAGATTATCAAAAAGCTCTCAGGTGGTATCCGTACCTCGTTGGCGCAATACCGTGAATTGGCCGCATTTGCTCAGTTTGCTTCAGATCTTGATGAAGCAACTCGTAAGCAGCTTGAGCATGGTCAGCGCGTTACCGAGCTGATGAAGCAAAAGCAATATGCGCCAATGAGCATTGCTGAAATGGCAGTATCCATTTTTGCAGCTAACGAAGGTTACTTGACCGATATCGAAGTGGCTAAAATTCTGCCATTTGAATCTGCACTGCACAGCTACTTAAATAGTGAATGCAAAGCTTTGATGGATAACATCAATGCGACTGCAAACTATGATGGTGCAATTGAAGCTGAACTGCGTGCGGGTATTGAGAAGTTTAAGGCAACTCAAACCTGGTAAGTGCCGTGACCGGGCCGGCTAACACCGGCCCAGAACACAGACGAGATTTGGTGAGGCTATGGCCAGCTTAAAAGAGATTCGTGTAAAGGTTGCCAGCATCAAAAGTACGCAGAAGATCACCAAGGCTATGCAATTGGTGGCAGCGTCAAAGATGCGTAAAGCGCAGGAACGTATGGCGTCTGGCAAACCTTATGCACAAAAAATTCGTCAAGTGGTGTCGCATGTTGCGGCTGCCTCAACGGAATATAAGCACAGCTATTTGATCGAACGCCCAGTCAAGCGTGTTGGCTATATTGTGGTGTCTTCTGATCGTGGTTTGTGTGGTGGCTTAAACATTAACTTGTTTAAGGCTGTTGCAGCCAGTGTACGTGACTATAAAGAACAAGGTGTTGATGTAGAGTTTTGCTTGATTGGTACTAAAGCCACGACGTTCTTTAAGAACTATGGTGGCCAAGTCAGCGCAGCTAAAACACACATCGGTGATCAACCATCTTTAGAATCATTAATTGGTAGCATCAAGGTCATGTTAGAGCACTTTGAAAGCGGCCAAATTGATCGCCTATATATGGTGTCAAATGAGTTCGTTAATACCATGACTCAAAAGCCGACATTGCAACAGTTGTTGCCGTTGGCTAAAGATGAAAATGATGGCCTGATGGAGCGCGAGTCAAACTGGGATTACTTGTACGAGCCAGAAGCTAAGCCTCTGCTTGATGCCCTGTTAGTTCGCTTTATTGAGTCACAAGTGTACCAAGGCGTGGTTGAAAACATTGCCTGTGAACAAGCAGCGCGTATGGTAGCAATGAAGTCGGCTACCGATAACGCTGGTGACCTGATTCGTAGCCTGCAGTTGGTTTATAACAAACTGCGTCAGGCTGCAATTACCCAAGAAATTTCGGAAATCGTGGGCGGTGCGGCTGCCGTTTAAGGCATCGCATGACCCGTTTGAATACTGCGAGTTTGAGAGGATAACCCCATGAGCAGCGGT
>CAYYWS010000095.1:0-7307 GCA_964473955.1 uncultured Paraperlucidibaca sp.
TGTTCGCCATATCCAGCGTGCTGACACTGCACCAGTTGCTAACCATGGCGAAAATTGAGTTGAAAAAAGGCGGCCGGACAGGCCATTGCGGGTGTTCTTATAATCTCGTATCGCTTGAGTTTGCCAAATATACTGATCAACACGATACAGGCCAGCTGACTCACCTCCCAGCTGCCAGTAACTGCTAGGCTTTTCCTGCATACGCGTTTTAAGCCAAGCAATTCCTTTCTCAATCGCTAATCCATTTATTGAACTCTGTGCTGGCACTGCAGCTGTTATGGTTGGCTGGGCTTCCGTGGTAACAGCTAAGTTAGCTTGCTCTAACTGGCGCCTAAAGCAGGAAAAAACATCAGGTATTTGTGGCAATAGCGCATGAATGTCCTCGGCCTCAAAAAGGTCGCTGCAATTTAAGCTGGTTACCTGAGTGTCTACTGTGTCTATCAAAGCATTAAATGCTTGTCGCTCACGCCAACCAACAGCAGTGGCGCAGACAATTTCAGTCGCATTAACTGACTCAGCGCATCGCTTAACCTGCTCTGCCCATGCACCAATGGCTAGGTTTAAAACATAGCCCTTTGCGTTTAGCTGCTTAGAAAACTCAGTAAGGCCTTGAATTAGAAAATGTGTGCGTGCTTGCGACCACTGATCGACTTGCTCAAACAGAAATTTAGGGTCTAGTACAAAAAGAAAAACAGGCAAATTGCCTGCATGTTGTAACAGCGGATTGTCGTGAAAGCGAATTGCCTGATTACAAACGATTAGAGTAGCCATAACACTCAGTGTGGCAGAGTGTTATGGCTATCGTCAGTTAGACAATCCTTATTCCCAAATTACACGTTCACGGCGTGCGCACCATGTATCGGCATTGGTTAAATACTTGTCTTCAATGATGTTGCGTTTGATTTTCATGGTCGGTGTCAGGAAGCCATTTTCAATCGTCCACTGATCCTTAACAACCACGACATAATCAAGACGCTCATGGTCTTCAAGTGTTTCATTAACTGTAGTCAGCAAATCTTTGAAGTCTTGAGTTAACTGCTCTTTTGTTAAAGAGCCCTTTTCAATCTCAGCGACTGCATCTAAGGACAACATAAACAGTGCAAACGGTTGAGGTTGGCTTGGGCCAGTAACACAAATGACCTCAACTTTTGGGTGCACATTGAGTTTTTGCTCAATCGGTACCGGTGCAACATATTTGCCTTTAGAAGTTTTAAACAGCTCTTTAACACGGCCAGTAATACGTAGACGACCTTGCTCATCTAACTCACCACGATCACCTGTTTTTAGGTAACCATCTTCGGTCATGTCTTCAGCGGTTTTGGCCGGGTCTTTAAAGTAACCCAACATTTGGCCAGGGCTTTTCACCTGCACTTCGCCATTTTCGGCAATACGGTGATGTACGCCAGGGTTGGCATGGCCAACATAACCAATACGAGCTTCACCAATACGTGTGCCATGTGAGTAACCAAAGTTTTCTGACATGCCATAAACTTCGAGCAACTCAAGACCAAGGCCGCGATACCATTGCAGAATGTTTGGTGGCAATGGCGCAGCAGCAGTGATTGCCATGCGGGTTTTATCTAAACCCAATTGAGTCAGAATTTTGCGCTTAATAATTCCGGATAAGATCGGAATGTTAAACAGAATTTTCTGTTTTTTCGGCGGCAGTTTGTCGTTAATAGCCAAGTAGAACTTAGTCCACAAACGCGGCACCGAGAAGAAAATTGTCGGTTGTGCACGCTGCAAATCTTTCTGGAAGGTTTCTAGCTTGTCTGCAAAGAAAATGCTGAAGCCAAAATACAACGATGCTGTTTCAACTACAGCACGCTCAGCAACGTGAGCTAGTGGCAAATACGACAACATGCGCTCATCACGCGTTACGTTATAGGTATCGCGTAAGCCGGCAGCGACTGAGCACATGGTGCCAAAGCTATGCATTACGCCTTTAGGGCGGCCAGTAGAACCAGAGGTATAAACAATAGTAGCTAACGCACCGGTTGCTGGTAGTTGAATGTCATCTTCAGCAATTGGTTCTGTTTTAGCAATGATGTCATTCCAGTGTGGTGTGTCTTTACGAGGAGACAGTGGCAAACTGATGATGGGCATGTCTGCTGGAAGCGCTGGCTCAATGTCTTTCCAGCCATCTGCTGTGCCATCCATTTTGCCCAACATTAATAACTTGGATTCGGAGTGCTCTAGAATATAAGCAGCCGTTTCGCCATTTAATGTGGGATAGAGTGGAACCGTGACGTGACCAGCAAACCAAATTGCTAAGTCAGCTAAAATCCAATGTGCGCTATTACGACCTAATAAGCCAATGGAGGTGCCGGCAGGAAGACCTAAAGATTTCAGGTGATTTGCCATGCGCAGAACTTCATCACGCGCTTGACCCCAAGTCACTTCGAGTAACTGGTCACCTGGTAATGGTTGGGTCATGTAGATGGCGTTGGGGCTGGTCTCAGCCCAGTGCAGCAGGCAGTGTGGCAGCGTCGATCGCGAGGCGTATTTGCTCATGGTCAGCGTTCCTAGATTGTTTTTGTTGGAGAAAAGGTGGTTCTTTTATACCAGAAAAAGCAGTAAATGCCCTCAAAAACCAGCCTAATCTGATATTTCTGTATCATTTTTCCTGATTCTTTCGCGATACTGCCCTGGCGAACAACCGTGAATACGCTTGAATGCCTGGCCAAAGGCATTCTCTGAGCTATAACCCACTTGCTCAGCAATATGACGAATCGGTTGCGCACTATGCGTCAGCTCTCTAACAGCAATTCGCATACGATGCTCAGTGACGTAAGTTAGTGGCGGCATGCTCATGCAACGAATAAAACGTTCAGCAAACGCTGAGCGTGATAAGTGCGCCACTTCGGCTAATGCATTTACTGTCCAGGGCTGCGCAGGATACTGATGAATTTTACTCAGCACACTGCCCAACAGCGGATCTTTAAGCGCTCTTAACCAGGTTTCGTTGCCCTCTGGCAACTCCGTGATGTAGGTGCGAAGACACTCCAAAAACCATATATCGCCTAAGCGGTTTAAAATGGCCTGATGGCCTGGTTTTAGGTCCGACATCTCATCTAATAAAAACTCAATGCCAATGCGCAACCAGTTTGGTGGGTGTTTAGCCATGCCACGAATTGGCATAGCGGTTGGCAGTGCCGAAATTAACGGCGCCCCCATAACTTCATCAAATAGGCAGCTTGCACTTAAAATCAGTGAATCAAACTCACCCTCACCCAACTGCATTGGCGATAGCTGAAGCCGTTTAAAGTCTTGGCTGATATCAACAGGCTCGTTGTAGGTAGGCATTTTAGGCATGCGAATCTGATGCGCCTTTGCTCCGGGGATAATTAAAATATCGCCAGCGCTTAGATCGAATAGCTCATCACCAATAGCGCACTCAACATGACCCTGCAAAACTGCATGAAAAACAGCACGATTAGGGAGGCTGATGTGGGCAGACCATGGTTTTGCAGTGCTTAAAAACAGATACTCAGCATCACGCAAATGCAAATCATCAAACACAATGCTGAGAAAATCTGTCATATACGACTTATTCGTCCTGCTGTGAGCATTCCATGTTGGTCGGTTCGTGACGGCAACGCACACGCTTTAAAATGTTCATGGTTGCCGCAGAGTAAATACCTTCCATCGTTAATGTTAAGCGCGCCTGACGTAACATGCTTTGGTACTTGATGTTGTCTTCGGGCTTTAAGTCCAACCAATATTTAGCTGGCACCTCTGCTTCTTGGCGCTTGATCATATCAAGATAGGGATCAATAAATTGCAAGGCATAACGTTGCAAACTCAACAGGCGCGCATCAAGATCGGGAACTTGTGGCAGTAACTTGTCGCGACGAATTAAAATAGCACCGTGCGCAATCAGCAACGGAAAACGGAAGATTGCGCCCTTGTCGCCCAAGCCCTTGTAGAGCTCTAGTGGCTTAAATGCCAGTGCTGGCGCGGCAATGATATCCACTTGGCCATTATTGAACTTACCAGCAAAATTGGTGATGTCTGAGGGCACAGGCTGGGCGCCAAGTCCTGAAATCATCCTGGCCTGTGAACGATCCCACTCTAAGACCGCTACACGCTTACCTGCTGCTTTTTCAATTGAGTCAATTTGACGGTCATTGACCATAACAAATATAGAACCAATAGGCGCAATAGCAACAACTTGGTATGGGCCGTGAATTGCCATTTTGGAAAACTGAGGGTTTGCTAGGGTCTGTAATAAGGTTTTTGCCGTTTCATAGTTCGGTAAGTTACCCGGCGCATCAATACTACCAACCACAAAATTAAACTGTTTGGCGCGCAGTAATGACAACGTAACCATGTCGCACTGCCCTGCTTTATAGTCTTCAGCAGCAACACGCTCATCGGTATATAACCGAAGTTCAGCATGAACATTCCACTTTTTAGCTTCTAAAGCGAGATCTTTAGCAAGATTCCAGATTTGTCCTTGAGCTCCAGCAATGTCGAAGATGCAGGCTCGAACATTAAGTGGCTTGGGCAGCGGATCAGCCTTAGGGAATGTAAAAGCTGGCATGGCCACATTTGCACTGGCAGGAAAAACGACACCCAGCGTAAGCGCCAAGGCGAGACTTATTGTTTTTATCATGGTCATCTCAGGGGAGCGAAAACATAAACAAATACTAGGTGTTTGTTTATGACATGTCTAATACCACTAGCTTAGACCCAAGCAGGCTAAGTTGATTCTGCCTTGTATCAGTGGCGGGCACCAAAAATAGCTGCTGGCGATAGGCTTTGATATGGTGAAAATACGATCAACCAGACCATCCTCTGCACCTGACATACGCGTTAACATGCGCTCAAATGCCGCTAACGAGTAGCCAAACGCGACAAATACCAGCCCTGCTTTCGCACCTGCAATCCATGGCATTGATCGTCTTAATACAAAAGACTGAGGCTCGAACCCTTCTTGTTCCGTACGTTTTACATGTGCGGTAATTGGGGCATCATCTAGCTCTTCATTATCACTAAAGCGGCGACCGAAGGTGTGATCTCTGTTGAGCTCATCGAGCGCATCAAAGGCTTTGAAGTCATGCAACCATTGTTGAGCAGCGACAAAACTGCCGCCAATATATGCCGTTGCTGGCAACTTCGTTTGATCACTAAGGCTCTGTGCTTGTACTGAATTGACTACGGCAGCGTTTATAGCTTCCTCGCCTTTTGGATTTTCCGTGCCATCTTCATAACCGGTTAAATCCCGCCCCTCTTTGTATACAAAAGCTTCAATGCTACTGCTTAGATCAAAGCTGGGCTCTAATAATGCTAACAATTGATGTTCAAGACGCAGCAAGTCACCACGATCATCACCACGCAGCCAGCACCATAATGCGGTTTCTTTAAGTGCGAGTGGCACATGAGAATTAGCAATGTAAGGACCCGCCGTTAAGCCGGGCAAATGCAGCCCAAGTCTTGCAAACACGGGCAAGCCAAAGCCAACAACAAGCTGGTCGCCGTTGGCCATGGACTGCAACTGGATGAGCGATCGCCTTAAACCTTCTGCATCTACCGAAGGTTTAAGTTGCAATGAAAGGAAGCGTGCCTGAGGCGGCAACTCAGCCAAAATCCCAGATTGCGCCTCAGACATGCCTATGCCCCTTAAGCAGACTGCTTGGTTTTTAACTCACGACGACGACGGTGTAACACAGGCTCTGTGTAGCCGCTTGGCTGAGCACAACCATCAAACACTAGCTCAGCCGCCGCTTGGTAAGCCACGCTATCAGCAAAGTTAGGCGCCATCGGTGTATACAGAGGATCATTGGCATTTTGTGCGTCAACGACCACCGCCATACGTTGCAAGGCCTCTGTTACCTGCTCTTTGCTGCAAATGCCATGATGCAGCCAGTTGGCCACGTGTTGACTGGAGATACGCAAGGTGGCGCGGTCTTCCATCAAACCAATATTGTTGATATCGGGTACTTTTGAACAACCCACACCTTGGTCAATCCAGCGCACTACATAGCCCAAAATGCCTTGGCAGTTGTTATCAAGCTCATGCTTGATTTCTTCGGCAGTCCAGCTGGGGTTAACGGCCACTGGATAGGTCAAAATATCGTCAAGTGACGCGCGTTGACGGCTCTTGATTTGCTCTTGTACGTCTTGTACCAGCACTTGGTGGTAATGCGTAGCATGCAGTGTGGCGCCTGTTGGTGATGGCACCCAAGCAGTGTTCGCACCAGACTTAGGATGCGCAATTTTCTGCTCTAACATGGCTTTCATCAGGTCTGGCATTGCCCACATGCCTTTACCAATTTGTGCTTTACCTTTTAAGCCACACGCCAAACCTACGTCGACGTTCCAGTTTTCGTAAGCTGAAATCCACTTAGCTGCTTTCATGTCCGCCTTGCGGATCATTGGGCCGGCTTCCATGGAAGTGTGCATTTCGTCACCGGTACGATCAAGGAAGCCTGTGTTAATGAAAATGACACGTTCTTTCGCAGCGCGGATACACTCTTTCAGGTTCACCGTGGTACGACGCTCTTCGTCCATAATGCCCATTTTCAAAGTGTTACGTGCCAAACCTAAGGCATCTTCGACACGTGTGAAGATTTCATTGGCAAACGCCACTTCTTCCGGACCATGCATTTTAGGTTTAACAATGTAGACCGAGCCGGTGCGTGAGTTGCTTAAACGGTTGATTTTCAGCAAGTCATGTTTGGCCGCCAACACAGTAACCATGGCATCCATAATGCCTTCTGGCACTTCTTCACCTTTGAACAGCACTGCAGGATTGGTCATTAAATGGCCAACATTACGCACCAATAACAGCGCGCGACCATGCAATGTGAACTCACCACCTTGAGGTGACTTAAATACGCGGTCGCCATTGAGCGTGCGCGTCATGGTTTTGCCGCCTTTCTCAAACGACTCTGACAGCGTGCCTTTCATCAGGCCTAACCAGTTGCTGTACACCTCAACTTTATCTTCAGCATCAACGGCAGCGACGGAGTCTTCGCAGTCTTGAATCGCAGTAATCGCCGACTCTAAGTTGACATCTTTAATGCCAGCTGCATCTGTCTTGCCAATTGGATGCTCGCGATCAAATTGAATTTCCGCATGTAAATTATTGTTTTTCAACAAAATGCTGGTTGGATTTTCAATGTCGCCAGTAAAGCCTACGAATTTTTCAGGCTGCGCCAAGGCAACGGTTTGGCCATTGATCAGGGTGACTTCTAGTGCGCCGTTATTGATGCGATAGGCCGTGCTATCGGCGTGTGAACCCGCGCTTAATGGCGCTGCTTGATCCAAGAACTGGCGTGCAAAAGCAATTACTTTGTTGC
>CAYYWS010000096.1:0-7300 GCA_964473955.1 uncultured Paraperlucidibaca sp.
AAGTTTGCGACCTACTTACAGATTCCATTTGTGGTTGGTACTGGCGAGCTCATCATTATTTGCGGCGCAATTATTGGTGCAGGTCTTGGTTTCCTCTGGTTCAACGCCTATCCCGCACAAGTGTTTATGGGTGATGTTGGTGCCTTATCACTGGGTGCTGTGCTGGGCACGATCGCAGTCATCGTTCGTCAAGAAATTGTTCTCTTCATTATGTGTGGCGTGTTTGTCATGGAAACCATTTCCGTGATGCTGCAAGTCGCCAGCTTCAAGTTAACCGGCAAACGTATTTTCCGCATGGCGCCAATCCATCACCATTTTGAATTGAAGGGTTGGCCCGAAACACGTGTGGTTGTGCGCTTTTGGATTATCAGTTTCATGTTGGTGTTGGTCGGTTTGGCCACGCTTAAACTGCGCTAGAGGGTAAGAGTATGTTGATTCAGCGCGATGGCTTACGAGTAGTGATTGGTCTAGGTAAGACCGGGCTCTCGTGTGTGCGTTATTTGCGTGCACAAGGCTATCCAGTTGCCGTCAACGATACCCGTGACAACCCACCGGGCTTGGCGGACTTACAACGTGATTACCCCGAAGTTGAGCTTTCTCTCGGTGCTTTAGACGAGCAGTTATTGCTTCGTGCACGCGAAATTATTTGCAGCCCTGGCATCTCTATTCAAGAGCCGGCTATTGCTTCCGCACATTTTAATGCAGGTATTCCGGTTATCGGTGATATCGAGCTATTTTGCCGTGCAACCACAACACCGATTGTGGCGATTACTGGCTCAAACGCCAAAAGCACCGTGACCACCTTGGTTGGCCTAATGGCTGAGCGCGCAGGCTTGAATGTCGGTGTCGGTGGCAATCTCGGCACGCCAGTATTGGATATGCTGGCCATGCCAGCAGCAGATTTGTTTGTGTTGGAACTGTCATCATTTCAGTTGGAAACCACTCACTCATTACGTGCAGCGGTGGCGGTAGTTCTCAATATTAGCGAAGACCATATGGATCGCTACTCTGGCATGGTGGCCTATCACCAAGCTAAACATCGCATCTTCCGCAACTGTCAGCGCTTTGTATGTAACCGTGATGATGCGCTCACTGTGCCTTTAATTGCTGATGACTTGCCGCGTTCAAGTTTTGGTTTAGGCGTGCCAGACCTCAATGATTTTGGTGTTGTTGTGCAGGAAGGTAAGCCTTGGTTAGCTAAAGGGCGTAAGGCTTTGATGTCAGTGTCCGAGTTGCAAATTTTTGGTGACCACAATGTGGCTAATGCCTTGGCCGCTTTGGCGCTTGGTGATGCTGTCAAGCTTCCAATGGAAGCTATGCTGGCGGCCTTACGTGATTTTCCCGGCCTAAAACATCGTTGCCAACGGGTGGCTTTTGCTCAAGAGGTGGCTTGGTATAACGACTCTAAAGGCACCAATGTTGGCGCCACCTTAGCGGCGATTAATGGCTTGGGTGCGTCGATTAGCGGCCGCGTGCTGTTGATTGCTGGTGGTGTTGGCAAAGGCCAAGACTTTAGTCCGTTGTCTGCGGCCATGGCTCAGTTTGGAAAGGCACTAATTCTGATTGGCGAAGACGGCCCTATTATTGATCGTTCGGTGCAAGCCGAGCTGCAGCGAGTTCATGCCGCTAGCTTGCTCGATGCCGTTCAGCAAGCTAATCAAATTGCAGCGCCGGGTGATGCCGTACTGTTATCTCCTGCCTGCGCCAGCTTTGACATGTTCCGTCACTATGAAGATCGTGGTGACCAGTTTGTGGCCTGTGTGCAGCAAGTGCTGGAGGTGCAGTCATGACCTTAAGCTATGCACTCCAACGATTAGATTTAGCTAAAGCCACCTTGTCAGAACTTACGGCAAGAAAAGTACTGCTGATGTCGGCCGGCTTTATGTTTTGTGCGGGTTTGATCATGGTGTCTTCTGCCTCCATGGGTGTTGCCGAAGGCCGATACGGTGGAGCATTTTTCTTCCTGACTCGTCATGCCATTTACCTTTGTGTTGGTGTGGTTGCTGGACTCATTGTGTCGCAAGTGCCAACACAAACCTGGAGCAGGTATAGCTACCTGTTATTTGTAATCAGTGTGGTGTTGTTGATTGCGGTGTTGATTCCCGGTATTGGCCGCCGTGTGAATGGCAGTATGCGTTGGATCAACTTAGGTGGCTTCACGATTCAGCCATCAGAAATCATGAAGTTTGCTGCGGTATTGGCGTTATCAACCTATTTGGTGCGACGACAAGAAGTGGTTCGTAGTCGTCTTAGCGGCTTTTTAAACCCAATGATTTTTGTGGTGTTGGTCATTGGTTTGTTGCTGGCAGAACCTGATTTCGGTGCAAGCCTTGTGATTGTTGCCACTGTGGTTGTGCTGTTTTATTTGGCCGGTGCCAAGTTGCTGCAGTTCGGCGGTGTCTTAGGCGGTTTAATTTTTGTGGCGATTGGCGTCTTAATTTCTGAGCCCTATCGCATGCGTCGCCTGATGGCATTTACCGATCCATGGGCAGATCAATTTAGTTCGGGTTACCAGTTGGTGCAAAGCTTGATTGCCTTTGGTCGCGGTGATTGGTTTGGTGTTGGCCTTGGTCATAGTGTGCAAAAGCTGTTTTATCTTCCAGAAGCTCACACCGACTTTGTGTTTGCCATTTATGCCGAAGAATTTGGCTTTATCGGCGTCATGCTGATGATCGTCGCGATTCTTGGCTTGTTGTTATCCATTTTCCGCATTGGTCAGCGCGCAGAAATGGTAGGACATATCTTCTCGGCTTATGTCGCTTATGGTTTTGCTGCCATGTTGGCGGTGCAATGTGCGATCAATATCGGCGTCAATATTGGTGCTTTCCCCACCAAAGGTCTGACCTTGCCATTAGTGAGTTATGGCGGCTCCAGCCTAGTTATGATGTTTGTCATGCTGGCGGTGGTATTGCGTATTGATGCTGAAGTTTCTAATCCTGAAGCCGACCCCAGTCGTCGTGTTAAAGGAGGTCAACATGTCGCTCGTTAAGTCAGTCGTGGTGATGGCCGGTGGCACCGGCGGACATGTTTTCCCTGCCTTAGCGGTGGCTAAGCAGTTAGCTGAACAAGGTGTGGCTGTGCATTGGCTGGGAACACGTCATGGTATTGAGGCGGATGTTGTACCTAAAGCCGGATTTGAGATGACCTATCTCAATGTTACGGGGCTGCGTGGCAATGGCATCAAGCCTTTAGTTAAAGCGCCATGGAAACTAGTGCGCTCAGTATTTGCTGCAATGACCGTGCTGCGTCGGGTAAAAGCAGATGCGGTTATCGGTTTAGGTGGTTATGTCACGGGCCCTGGTGGTGTGGCGGCAAAATTGATGTGTGTGCCGCTTTATATCCATGAGCAAAATGCTGTTGCAGGCATGACCAATAAGTTATTGGCGCGCATGGCACAACGCATTTTATTGGGCTTTCCTGGTGCCTTCCCAGCAGGTGATGACACCGTGTGGGTTGGCAATCCAGTGCGCCAAGATATCCTGACGTTAGCTGCGCCAGCACAGCGTTACGGCAGTCGCCAAGGCCCTATCCGTCTATTGGTTTTAGGCGGCAGCTTAGGTGCAACTGCACTGAATGAAATGGTGCCAGCAGCAATCGCCCTGTTGCCAGAAGCTCAGCGACCTGAAGTTCGCCATCAGGCTGGCCGTCGTCATGTCGAGAGCGCACAGGCCCATTATTTAGCTGCTGGTGTAGACGCCACTGTGACTGCTTTTGTAGACGATATGGCCGAAGCCTATGGCTGGGCCGACCTAGTTATTTGCCGCAGTGGTGCGCTGACCGTTGCAGAGTTAGCGGCCGCTGGTGTTGCCTCCGTTCTCGTGCCTTTCCCACATGCTGTTGATGACCATCAAACCGCCAATGCACAGTTTTTAAGTGATGCTGGCGCCGCGGTGCTGTGTCAACAACGAGATTTAAGTGCTGAGCGCCTAGCAGAGCAGCTGCAAGGATTGATGCAACGTTCCTATTTATTGTCCATGGCTGAAGCTGCACATCATTTGGCGAAAGCCGATGCCACAGCGCTGGTAGTGGAAACTGTTTTGCGAGGTAAAGCATGAGCTCGATTCCGTATAAGCATCTCATAGAGATTCCAGAAATGCGTCGTATTCGCCGCATTCACTTTGTCGGTATTGGCGGTGCTGGCATGTGTGGCATTGCCGAGGTTTTATTAAACCAAGGTTATGAAGTGTCAGGCTCCGATGCCAAAGCCGGTAAATCGACAGATCGCCTAAAGCAGTTTGGTGCGCAGATTTTTATTGGTCATGATGCCGCCAATGTGGAAGAGGCCGACGTAGTTGTGGTGTCGACGGCAATTGATCCTGCAAACCCAGAGGTAAATGCGGCACAAGACCGTCGTTTGCCGATTGTGCGTCGTGCCGAAATGTTAGCGGAGTTGATGCGCTACCGTCATGGCATTGCCATTGCCGGCACCCATGGCAAAACCACAACCACCAGTCTGATTGCTTCAATTTTAGGTGAAGCGGGTTTTGATCCAACCTATGTGATTGGTGGTTTGCTCAATAGTGCTGGCACCAATGCCAAGTTAGGCAGTAGTCGTTATTTTGTTGCCGAAGCAGATGAGTCTGATGCCTCCTTCTTGCACTTGCAGCCGATGGCATCGGTGATCACCAATATTGATGCTGACCATATGGATACCTATGGCGGCGACTTTGAAGTGCTTAAGCGCACCTTTATTGAGTTTCTGCATAACTTACCGTTTTACGGCCTGGCCGTGGTCTGTGGTGATGACCCAGTGGTGCGTGAGTTGCTGCCACAAATTGGTCGGCCAACATTGACCTATGGTTTTGATGCCGACAATGACATTCGCGCTACCGATGTTGACCAAGATGGTTTGCAAACCCACTTTACGGTGCACCGAGTTGGCCATGAGCCACTGCGAGTCACCTTGAGCTTGCCCGGTTTGCATAATGTTTTAAATTCGCTCGCAGCTATTTCGATTGCCACCGATGAAGGTGTGCCAGATACGGCTATTGTTCATGCGCTAGCTAACTTTGAGGGAGTGGGTCGCCGCTTCCAACGTCTGGGTGAGTTCGCTGGTGTTCAGCTCGTTGATGATTACGGCCATCATCCCCGTGAAGTGGCTGCAACCATTGCCGCAGCCCGTCAGGCTTACCCTGATCGTCGTTTGGTGATGTTGTTCCAGCCGCATCGTTATACCCGTACACGCGATTGTTTCGATGACTTCGTACACGTGCTTTCCAGTGTTGATCAGCTATTGCTGCTGGATGTCTATAGCGCCGGAGAAAAGCCCATCGCAGGTGCTGACTCCCGCAGCTTGGCGCGCAGCATTCGCAACTTAGGCCGTATTGATCCGATATTTGTTGATGGTCAAGAAGCACTGGTTGAGTTGTTGGGGAGTCAGCTAGTCGCAGGTGATGTGCTGTTAACGCAAGGTGCAGGCACTGTGGGCGGGATAGCACAAGAGTTAGTTCAGCATCAGCTGTATTTGCAACAGGAAGGTTCAACATCATGAGTGTGATGGTTGATAACAAAAAGCTAGGCCATGTTGCCGTCATGTTTGGCGGTACTGCCAATGAGCGCTCGATTTCATTGGTCAGTGGTGCGGCTGTATTAAAGGCCCTGCAAGCAGCAGGTGTGGATGCACATGCCTTTGATCCGGCAGAGCGCGATATTGTTGAAATTCAGGGCTATGACCGAGCCTTTATTGTGCTGCATGGTCGTGGTGGCGAAGACGGCGTAGTGCAGGGTGTATTAGAGCAGTTCCAAGTGCCATACACCGGTAGTGGTGTGATGGCCTCTGCCATTGGCATGGATAAAGCACGCACCAAATTATTGTGGATGGGAGCAGGGTTACCAACACCGGCTTGGAAACGTCTCAATAGCAACACCGACTTTGTCGCCTTGGCGCAAGAGTTAGGATTGCCGCTAATGATTAAGCCCGTGCGTGAAGGCTCCAGCATTGGTATGGCTAAAGTGCATCGTGTCGAAGACTTAGCAGCGGCCTATCAAGTGGCAGCAGAGCATGATGCTGAAGTCATTGCTGAGGCATTTATTCAGGGCGCGGAATACACCGTCAGCATTTTGGGTGATCGTGCCTTGCCGGTGATTCGTATGATTCCGGCCAATGATTTTTATGATTTTGAAGCGAAATATCAGCGTGACGACACTCAGTACCAAATTCCTTGTGGCTTAAGCGCGGATGAAGAGTCTGCTGTGCAGCAATTGGCCGTACAGGCTTTTAAAGAAGTGGGCTGCAGTGGCTGGGGGCGGGTTGATGTGATGCGTGACAGTAATGGCCAGTTTTGGTTGTTAGAAGTGAATACGGTGCCGGGCATGACGGATCACTCCTTAGTGCCGATGGCGGCAGCTGCAGCAGGTATCGATTTTAGTCAGTTGGTATTGACGATTTTGGCGCAAACACTGAGTTATCAACATGCCGGAGGTCAGGCCTAATGTCCTTTTTGACGCGCCGCACCAATGGGCCACGGCCCGCTGCGACTCGGTTGAATAAACCGAAAGCTGCTGCTGCGTCAAACTCGGCATTTACTAATAAGCCTTGGCAGCAATGGTTGCTGTTGGCTGGTGAGTGTGTTGCTGGATTCATTATTTTACTCACCGTGGTGTTGGTGTTGCGTGATTGGTTACAGCACACCGCGATTCGCCAAGTGCAGTTATTAGGCACGCTTGAGCAATCAAATATTGCTGAGCTGCAGTCGGCGGTAGATAGCGAAGTTCGCGGCAATTTTTTCAGCGCCAATATTGCGCAAGTGCAGGCGGTAGCAGAGCGCTACCCCTGGGTCGATCAAGCGCGTGTTGTGCGCCATTGGCCAGATCGTTTGCATGTGGTTATTCGTGAAAAACAGCCAGTGGCACGCTGGGATGGCACAGCATTTGTTACTGCAAATGGTGAAGTATTCCGACCGCGCCAAGCTAAAAACATAGACGAGCTGCCGGTGTTGCTTGGGCCACGGACACAGGTCAAACGCTTACTCAATACGCATTCGGAAATGGCTGCGTTATTACGCCCAGTGGGCCTGCGTTTGCAGCAGTTAGAACTCACTGATCGTATGAGTTGGGTATTGACCTTAGAAGGTGGTGTCAAAGTCTTAATTGATGACCGTGACACCATGGCTAAGCTGGAGCGATTTGTTTTGTTATACGACCGTCAGTTAGCGACGGAGATGGATCGAATTGCTCGAATTGATTTGCGGTATCGCAATGGTGTGGCTGTAGGCTGGCGACAGCCTCAACGTAGAACTTGAGTAAAAAACTTTAACCAGTATGTCGATCACTCAGTGGTCAGGATGGTAGGAACATGACG
>CAYYWS010000097.1:0-7285 GCA_964473955.1 uncultured Paraperlucidibaca sp.
TTCATCAGGGCATCGAGTTCATCTTGCTCCAAGATATCACCCATGTTGTTACTCCTTACTGCACAACAAAACTGGTGAAATAAACCGCTTCAACACTGGGATGGCCAGACTCCTGCAGTACGGTATTGATGATGTTTAGTACCTGAGATTGCAGCTGTTCACGCTGCAGTTGATCACGCGCCATTTCGCGGGTCATGGTGCTAAACAACATGATGATGTCGTGACGGATGCGAGGCTCAACGAGGTCGATATTGCTGAGTGCCGCTTGGTTGCGTGCCATGATGTCCACTTTCACTTGCAAGAAGCGCACAGTGCGACCGTCATCAATATTGACAACAAAGGAAGGCTCTAGAGACTTATAAATTGGCGCTGCAGCTTTGGGGACAACTGGCGCAGTCACAACCGCGCCATCGGTTGCCACGACTGGCGGCTGCATGGTGCTTTTTAACAGGAAAAATGTGCCGGCAACGGCAGCTGCCATTAAAACAATAAACAGTACTGCCCCGATAATAATGACCTTCTTGTTCATACATAACACCGTCTTTGGATTAGCGATACCTAGCTATTGCAAAGACCGTGCCATGAATAAATTTATAATAATTTCATATGCTTATATTGTAACATTAGGAAGCGCCATGGCTCAGTTAGGGGACGACGCTAAGCGCGTCAAAACTTTGGCACATAACTCGGCAGGTGTGCCTTGCTCATCGACAGCATTAACCAATACTGCTGCTTTTGGCATGCCATAAACCACACTGCTAGCTTCATCCTGCGCCAGGGTATAAGAGCCCTTCTCATGCATGGCTAACAAACCTTCAGCACCATCTTTGCCCATGCCTGTTAACAACACACCTGCGGCTTTTCGGCCTAGTTGCTCAGCTGCTGATTTAAACAACACATCCACTGCCGGCCGATGACGGTTCACTTCCGGCCCCTGTGACAACTCAGTCACCACTTCACCACCAGAACGTCGTCGCACCAATAAATGTGAATGACCCGGTGCTAAATAAACACAGCCGGCACGCACTGCCTGATGATGGCTAGCCTCCATCACCGTCATGGCACAACTATCGTTTAAGCGACTGGCAAAGCGTGTGGTAAATCCTTCTGGCATATGTTGTGCCATCAAAATAGCGGGCGCATGTGCCGGCATATGATCCAGAAATGCCTTTATGGCCTCCGTTCCACCAGTGGAAGCACCCAACATAATCCAGCAGTTTTCGGGAAATACAAAATCTGCAAAGGCATTACCAACCACTGCTTTGGTATTTTTTGTTGGCATACGCCAAGCATGTTTTTTGGCATTACGAATTTTGGTCGCTACTTCTGAGGCCATGGAATACAAGGCTTCACGACCACTCAGGTGGCGCTTTTGTACTAATTCGCAGGCACCTAACTCTTTTGCTCTTAGTGCTTTTGCTGATCCCTCTTCAAACACACTAGAAATCATCACTACCGGCATCGGGCGTAGCGTCATAATTTTTTCTAAAAAACTAATGCCGTCCATGCCCGGCATTTCAACATCCAAAGTCAACACATCTGGGTTTAACTCTTTAATCATTTCACGGGCTTGCATAGGCTCTGAAGCCGCACCGATAACACGCATGTCCGGTTGCTGATTGATCATTTGCGTTAACACCAGCTGCATGGTGGGCGAATCATCAACAATCAGCACTTTAATAAAGTCATTAATAACAGATGTCACGGCGGTTGCAGTTGATGCACTCATATTGTTACTCACCCCGAATCATGTGGCGAAAATGCTGCTCACTAGCCAGAACATCAGGCTCAGTATTAACCAGCATTCGTTTCAGCATCACTTTCCCATTCTCGGGAAAAAATATGACCTTTCTAGCGGTGGTACCGCCCAGGTCTTTTGCAATCACGGGTATTTTTTCTTCCTGCAAATAGGCCAAAACAAAGTCATTGTTTTCATGCCCTACTCGGAAATTACTTTCTCCACTTAGCACCCGCGCACCACCAAATACTTTGGCCTGTAAGCAGTGCTTTAATGCCCCTGCACTCACCAAACGTTCAATCAATGTATTCATCGAGAACACGCCATAACGCATGGAGTCCGACTGCTTATGACTACCTGCTTCGGCATCGACTAACATGAAGTGGTTCATGCCGCCAATCTTGGTCAATGGATCCCAAAGGCATGCGGTAACGCAGGAACCCAACACGGTCGCCAAAGCTATTTTTTCTTGGGTCACATAAAACTCACCCGGCAATACTTTCACCACATCAACACCTAAGACATGGTCATAAAAACGCTTACTCGCTTCATAACTAAACAGCTTAATACGTTTTTCTGACATGGCATTTCTCATGGCGATTAACGCTTGTCGTAAACCGTTTTTCCGCGCAAACGGAATTTGTCGTTCATATGAAGCAACGACTCTGAGTGACCAACAAATAACAAACCGTCTTCGGCCAACATAGGATGAAAGCGATTTAAAATGCTGCGCTGAGTATCTTTATCAAAGTAAATCAATACATTGCGACAAAACATCACATCGAAACAGCCTTTTACTGGCCAAGCTTTATCTAGTAAGTTCAGTTGTTGAAACTTTACTAGACGCTGCACTTCAGGTTTTACTTTAACCATGCCGGCATTTTTTCCAGTGCCTCGAAAAAAATACTGTTTTTGCCGATCCGTTAACGACTCAATACGATCAAACGAATAAACACCACTAGAAGCTTTAGCCAACACACTGGTATCAATATCGGTGGCAATAATTTCCACATCAGAAGCTCTAACACCTAAGGCCTCAATCACCGTAATGGCAATCGAATAAGGCTCTTCACCAGTCGATGCAGCACTACACCAAATGCGAATGCGACGACCCACACGCTCTTGCAAAAATTGATGCAAAATCGGGAAATGATATGGCTCACGAAAATAGGAGGTTAAGTTAGTGGTTAGGCTATTAACAAAGGCTTCCCACTCTTGTTTGTCTTTCTGAATTAAATCTAAATATGACTTAAAAGTGGTTAAACCATGATGGCGCAAGCGGCGAATCATGCGGCTATAGACCATGTCTTGCTTAGCATCCGATAACTTAATGCCGGCATGCTCGTAGATCAGTCGCTGAACCTGTCGAAAGTCTGCCTCGTTAAAGGTAAACCCACGATCACCGCTCTCTAATAAATCTGCACTAGCCATAATCTCTCACTTAAGCTCCGATAAAAAAGGGCACGTTGTCGTACCCTTTTTTGATGCATCAATGATTATTTAGAACTCTTCCCAGCCATCATCAGCTTTGCTGCTGGTATTACGTGAACGCATGGGTGTGGGCTCACCCGACACTGCTCTTAGCGGCATACGCTCAACGTTTTGACCAAAGCCTTTACCACGTGATGAAGACTTGCTGTCAACACGGAACACACCCACTGCTTGGCTTAGGTTGTTAGCCTGATCTTCCAGTGATTGTGCCGAGGCAGCCGCCTCTTCAACCAGTGCCGCGTTCTGCTGAGTAGATTCGTCCATGCTGGTAATGGCATGGCTGAGCTGCATAATGCCGTTACGTTGCTCTTCAGAAGCCGATGAGATTTCGTTCATGATGCTGGCCACACGCTGTGTCGACGACACAATTTCTTGCATGGTTTGACCCGCTGTTTCCACCAGCTTATAGCCATTGCTGACCTTGCTTACCGACTCAGAAATCAACTCTTTAATTTCTTTCGCAGCAGATGCTGAACGTTGTGCCAAGTTGCGCACCTCTCCTGCCACTACCGCAAAACCACGACCTTGCTCACCGGCACGAGCCGCTTCTACGGCTGCGTTCAATGCCAAGATATTGGTTTGGAAAGCAATGCCATCAATCACGCTGATAATTTCAGCAATTTTATTAGAGGACTCAGCAATCGCACCCATGGTGCTCACCACCTCACTCACCACCTTGCCACCACGATCAGCAACCTCTGATGAAGTGCGTGCCAACTGGCTGGCTTGACCTGCGTTATCCGCGTTGTTTTTAACGGTATTGGTTAACTCTTCTGTGCTGGAAGCGGTTTGCTCAAGGCTGGCCGCTTGCGACTCAGTACGACGTGACAAGTCAACGTTTCCGGATGCAATTTCTTTGGCGGCACCGTTAATGGCGTCCGTTGCTTCACTAATGGTTGTCACAATGCTCTTTAGCTGAGCAACCGTTGCGTTAGCGTCGGTTTTCATTTGCGCAAAAGTACCCTGATACTCGCGCTCAATGGTTTGTGTCAAATCACCTTTGGCCAATGCGTTAAGCACACGCACAACGTCTGACAAGGCATTATCAACAGCACCCACAAACTCATTAAGATCTCCGGCTAAAGACTTGAAGTAACCTTCTTTATTGCCGACCTCAATACGCTTACTAAAGTCGCCTGCAGCCGCGGCTTCAACAATACGAGCCACATCTTGTTCTGCAGCAATTTCGGTGGTGCGATCTAACCACTGCGACACACTACCTAAGTAAGTGCCGCGCGAATCAATAACAGGACTAGTCGATAAACGAATGATGCGATCACCAACTCGGCCTTCCGCAGTTAGTGCCTTATCTTGACCACCTTGTAATACCGCAACCAGCTCAGGATCTTCTAAAGACTCTAACAGTGGTCGGCCAAGCAACTTATCAACCGCGCCAGGTGTGCGGAAAATACTTTCCAACAACATCCGCCCCGAGCGGTTCATATAAATCAAATTGTTTTCTTCATTCGACACAGTCACTGGTGTCGATACATTATCCAGTGCAAAGTTCATGCGCATGGCAGCATCAGCCGTACGCTTAGTGTCGGCCATGTCAAAACGCAGCTTGATGAACATGGACTTAAAGGCATCTGCCATATCACCAATTTCATCACTGCGGTCTTTATTAATTAACAAGGACATATTGCCATTGGTAATTTCGACCATTTGCTGACGAATTTTTTGCAGTGGTTTAGCAACAACGCTATAAGTTTTTTGTGAAAAATACGCAATCAATAGCGCCACGATACCTAAGCCAGCAAACACTGAGGCACTGCCCGCAGTCGAGCCAAAACCTTTAATACCGACTAATGCCACCGCAGTTAGAGCCAGCAGTGACAGCACGCTGACGCCTAACATACGGCGTTTAATAGAGATATTGGTAAGCTCGTGGAAACGACCTTTAAGACCTGGCTGAACAACACGACCTTCACTTAAGGTCACTTTGGTTTCGCCATTACGCATTTTGCGATAAAGCTCTTCGGCTTCATCGACCAATCGACGATCAGGGCGAGTACGCACCGACATATAACCTGTCATTGTGCCGTTTTGCCAAATTGGCGAAGCGTTAGCCTGAACCCAATAGTGGTCACCGTTTTTGCAACGGTTTTTCACCATGCCGCTCCAAGACTTACCAGACTTTAAAGTGCTCCAAAAGTCGCGGAAAGCCTCGGTTGGCATATCTGGGTGGCGCAAAATATTATGCGGCTCACCCATCAGTTCTTTTTCAGTAAAACCGCTCATTTCAATAAATGTGCGGTTAATGTAGGTCACATTACCTTTTAAATCGGCCTTGGACAGAATGAATTCGCCGTCCGCTAAGTGACGCTCTACCCCGGTTACAGGTAAATTAGTGCGCATAATAAATCTCCAATTTTTCTTTGTCTTAACGCAACGGTATTCAAGCTGCCTCGGCACTTAATGCCATGTCGGGACTGCTCATTAATGCCTCGATATCCATCAAAATCACCATGCGCTCATTTAAGGTGGCAAGGCCTTGAATAAATCGAGTGTCTAAATCACTGCTCATTGGCGGTGCTTCTTTGATTTCGTCTGGATCCAAACAGATCACGTCAGAAACCGAGTCCACCACCACTCCAACAACACGGTTGGATACATTCAAAATAATCACCACGGTAAAGGCGGTGTACTCTGCTGACCCCAGTGCAAACTTCAGACGAAGATCAATGATGGGCACAATCGTGCCGCGCAAATTAATCACGCCCTTAATGAAAGCCGGGGAATTCACAATGTGAGTGACTTTTTCGTAACCACGAATTTCTTGCACCTTCAAAATATCAATGCCGTACTCTTCACTACCCAAGGCAAAGGTCAGTAACTCCTTACCGTTTTCGGATTGAGTGCCATCAACCATGGTTTTTTTATCCGACATACTTCCTCCTAACTCACCAATGCCAAAGGCGTTGAGCGACGACCCAAACGAACGGTTTCTGATACATCTAAAATCATGGAAACACTGCCATCACCCATGATGGTGGCCGCCGAAATGCCCGGCACTTTGCGGTAATTTGATTCAAGGCTCTTAATCACCACTTGACGCTGACCCAGCAGCTCATCAACGAACAAAGCAGCACGGCCAAGTTCGGTATCCACAATCACCAAAATGCCGTCTTCTGGATTTTTCTGTACAGGCTTAAGCCCAAAGACTTCATAAAGCGCAATCATCGGCAGGTACTCACCACGAACAAAAACCAATCGGCCTTGTCCAGCGATAAACTTAATGTCACTCGCTGCAGGGCGAAGTGACTCAATGATTGCGGTCATTGGTACGATATAAAGTTGGTCGCCAACACCAATCGACATGCCATCCATAATGGCCAAGGTCAGTGGTAAGCGAATGGTGATGGTAGTGCCAAGGCCTGTTTCCGAGGCGATATCAACTCGACCGCCCAGACTTTCAATATTGCGTCGCACCACATCCATGCCAACCCCACGGCCGGACACATCAGACACCACATCAGCAGTAGAAAAACCGGGGGCAAAAATTAACGCCCACACTTCTTGATCAGTGGGGTTTTCAGTCACGCTCAAACCACGTTCACGGGCTTTATTTAAAATGCGATCACGATTAAGGCCAGCACCATCGTCTTTAATTTGAATGATGACGCTACCGCCTTGATGAAAGGCGGATAAGGTTAAAACGCCTTTAGCGGATTTACCGTTTTCTACGCGCTGATCCGGCATTTCAATGCCATGATCAACACTATTACGAATTAAATGCGTCAGCGGGTCGGTGATTTTTTCAATCACACCACGGTCTAACTCTGTCGCTTCACCAAAGGTGCGCAGCTCAATTTGTTTACCCAACTGCCCTGCCAAATCACGCACCAAGCGTGGAAAGCGGCTGAACACTGAGCTGACAGGCAGCATACGGATGCTCATCACCGACTCTTGCAGTTCACGGGTATTACGCTCTAACTGCTGCAGACGTTCGTATAAACGCTCGTTTTCAATAAACTCAACTTGTGCGGTTTGCGCCAACATGGACTGGGTAATAACCAACTCACCCACCAAGTTGATGAGCTGATCAACTTTTTC
>CAYYWS010000098.1:0-2857 GCA_964473955.1 uncultured Paraperlucidibaca sp.
TTTTCTGTGGTGCGTGAATACTGTGGCCATGGCATTGGTCGTGTTTTTCATGAGGAGCCACAAGTGCTTCACTATGGCAAAGCAGATACTGGCATGGCGTTGCAAGCAGGCATGACGTTCACCATTGAACCAATGATTAATGCTGGCACTCACCACACCAAACTACTGCCTGATAATTGGACCGTCGTCACCAAAGATCACAAGCTTTCTGCACAGTGGGAACACACTATTTTAGTGACGGAAACAGGTGTTGAAGTACTGACAGCAAGACCAGATGAAAACCTGACTTTCCTGACTGAGCATGCCGCATGAATACCCCTGCCAAAGACACGTTAAAGGCCATTAAAGAGCAACTCTATGAGCGTTTTGCGCTAGGCCGAGACGTTCGTCTTTTGGTACGCGAATGGGCAGACGCTGTTGATGGCGTTTTACGTGACACCTGGTCTCAGTGCGGCCTAGATCATGCGCCAGACCTGACCTTAGTGGCCGTCGGTGGGTACGGTCGTGCCGAATTACTGCCCTGTTCTGATGTGGATGTATTGGTTTTGCATCGGGCAGCCCAGTTAAACGGGCAACATCAAGAATTGGTCAGCCAATTTATTACTGCATTATGGGATTTAGGCCTAGATTTGGGCTCCAGTGTGCGCTCGTTAGATGACTGTGTGCGCTTAGCGCGCGACGATATCACCATTGCTACCAACCTAATGGAATCGCGCACCTTGGTGGGCGATGACGAGCTTCGTGTTGAAATGCAGTGGTTAACAGGCCCTGACCATGTCTGGCCAGGTGATGCCTTTTTTATCGCTAAACGTGACGAGCAACAATCTCGTCATCACAAACACAATAATACTGAATACAACTTAGAGCCCGACTTAAAAAATGCACCCGGCGGCCTGCGTGACATTCAAACTATCGGCTGGGTCGCTAAGCGGCATTTTGGCGCACAAACGCTTAAAGATTTAGTCATTCATGGCTTTTTAAGCGAAGCTGAATTCGATGAAATTGATGAGTGCCAAGCCACACTTTGGCGCATTCGTTTTGTATTAAATAAGGTTACGGGACGTAATGAGACGCGCATTTTATTTGATTATCAGCGCCGCGTAGCTGAGCAATTTGGCTTTGTCGATACCCCCGAAAATCGTGGCGTCGAAAAGCTTATGCAAGACTATTATCGCGCCGCCATGCGCATCTCGATTTTAAACGAGGTGCTGCTGCAATACTTCGATGAGGTTATTTTAAAAAATGGCAGCAGCGAGCTAATCACTCCAATTAATAGCCGTTTTCACATTCGAAATGGCACCATCGAGGTTACCTCACCAGAGGTATTCACACGCTACCCGTCGGCTTTATTAGAGATTTTTGTGCTACTAGGTGATCAGCCTGAGCCCATTGGTATACGTGCCAGCACCATTCGTTTATTAATGCAAAGCGTTCATCTCATTGATGAAGAATATCGCCAAGATATACGTCATCGCTCGCTATTTATGGAGTTGATTCGCTGCAAAACTGGCCTGTTTTCGCAGCTGCGTCGCATGAAGCGTTATGGTGTTTTGGGGCGTTACATCCCTGCTTTTGGCGACATCATTGGCAAAATGCAATACGACCTTTTCCACATTTATACGGTCGATGCGCACACCTTACGTGTCGTCAAAAATATGCGTCAGTTCAGTTACTTGGACAATGATAAAGAGTTTCCGGTGGTGGCTGAAGTCGCTCGCAGCTTACCTAAAATTGAGTTGCTGTATTTGGCTGGTTTATTTCACGACATCGCCAAAGGCCGCGGCGGTGATCACTCTGAGCTTGGCGCACATGACGCACAGCAGTTCTGCACCGAACATGGCTTAGGTCGCTGGGATGCCAACTTGGTAGCTTGGTTAGCACAGCATCATTTAGTGATGTCGATGACAGCGCAGAAAAAAGACGTTTCCGACCCCGATGTCATTAACGAATTCGCTCAAGTCGTTGGTGATGTGCTGCATTTAAATTACTTGTACGCACTGACCGTAGCCGATATCTGCGCCACCAACCCCACGCTTTGGAACAGCTGGCGCGCATCGCTGTTACGTCAGTTATACACACAAACCAAACGTGCGCTTTATCGCGGCCTTGAAAATCCCATTGATAAACAAGAGTGGATTAACGAAACTCGCGCCAGCGCAATGGAGCTGTTAAAAGATCAAGGTTTTGCACAGCACGATATTGAGCGCATCTGGGATGAGCTAGGTGACGATTACTTTTTGCGCGAATCCGCTAAAGACATTGCATGGCACACCGCCGCTATCGTCCAGCATCGTAATCATAGCGAGCCCTTGGTACTGATGCGCAAAAGCCATACCGAGCCCTATGAAGGCGCAGGCCAAATCTTCGTCTACACCAAAGACATGCCGAACCTGTTCGCCGCCACCGTGGCAGCGCTTGACCAACTGAGTCTGACTGTTTTAGACGCCCGTATTATTACTTCAGCAAGCCAGTTCTCGCTCGACACTTATATCGTGCTGGATCAGAGCGGCGAGCGTATTACTGAGCTTGCTCAACTGAACTATATTGTCAATGAGCTACGCCTTAGCCTAGCCAACCCCGATGACTTCCCAGACATCGTTCAACGTCGCCTGCCACGTCAACTTAAGCACTTTCAGATTCGCACTGAAGTTAGCCTAAGTAATGACATTAATAACCAGCGCACCGCCGTGGAAATTATCACACTGGATAGGCCGGGGTTGCTTGCACGTATTGGCCGAATCTTTATGGAAGAAGGCTTAAGCCTGCAGGCGGCTCGTATTGCCACCTTAGGAGAGCGCGCCGAAGACGTGTTCTTCGTGACCGATGCAAACGGCCAACCATTGTCCGACCTAACGCA
>CAYYWS010000098.1:2957-6960 GCA_964473955.1 uncultured Paraperlucidibaca sp.
GCTCAAGCCGTGGTTGATCGCAGCCAACCATCACCATTGGTGGTTATGCCAAACCCGTTTTATCAAATCTACGAAGGCGCAGCCTTACTGGCAGGAGCACAGCCCTACTTCCTGCCATGCACTGCGGCTACCGGCTTTCAACCAGACTTTGATGCGGTCGACGATGCTATCTGGGCGCAAACACAGTTGCTCTACATTTGCACGCCGGGCAACCCAACCGGGGCCTTATTGAGCTCTCTAACACTGCAAAAGCTGATCACACTCAGTGATCGTTTTGGTTTTGTTATTGCCTCAGACGAGTGCTACTCCGAAATCTATCAAGATGAGTCTGCACCTCCGGTAGGGTTATTAGCTGCTTGCGCTAGCATGGGGCGTGATGACTTCAAGAACTGTGTGGTATTTCATTCGCTGTCAAAACGCTCCAATTTGCCAGGGCTACGCTCAGGTTTTGTAGCTGGCGATGCTGATGTTTTGAAGCAATTTTTGCGTTATCGCACCTATCACGGCTGCGCTATGCCAGTACAACACCAAATTGCCTCGATGAAAGTCTGGCAAGATGAGGCCCATGTGCGCGACAATCGCGCCCTTTATCGCGAGAAGTTTAATCGCGTGCATGCCGTACTTAATGATGTGCTGCCACTGACTCGCCCCGATGCTGGCTTTTATTTTTGGGCCGCCACCCCGGTGGCTGATGATGTATTTGCGCAAAAGTTGCATGAACACACAGGCGTGACGGTATTACCCGGCCGTTATTTAGGTCGTGATGACCATGCCGGCATTAATCCAGGCGCGGGTTATGTACGCATGGCCCTGGTCGCTAATATTGATGAATGTGTTGAAGCAGCCGAACGAATTCGTGACTTTCTTAAAAGTCAGCCTTTTTAATGTTATTGATGGAGAGCCCCATGAGCCTTGCCCAATTTTTAGAAGATGCCTTTGAGCGTCGTGCCGAGTTTTCGCCTAAGTCTGCACCGCAAGATGTGCGCGACGCCGTTAATGAAGCACTCACCCTACTCGATAGTGGTGCTGCACGTGTAGCGGAAAAAGTTGACGGTGAATGGCAGGTCAATCAGTGGCTAAAAAAAGCCGTGCTGCTATCGTTTCGTCTAAATGACAATGTGCCCATTCCAGCCGGCGGTGGCATGCAGTTCTACGACAAAGTACCGACCAAGTTCGCTGACTGGAGCGCCGAACAGTTTGCCGCCTCTGGCATTCGTGTGGTACCTCCTGCGGTAGCTCGTCGTGGCAGCTTTATTGCCCGCAACACCGTACTCATGCCGTCATACGTCAATATTGGCGCCTATGTTGATGAAGGCTCTATGGTTGATACATGGGCAACCGTTGGCTCTTGCGCACAAATCGGTAAAAACGTACACCTTTCCGGTGGCGTAGGCATTGGCGGTGTATTAGAACCGCTTCAGGCCAACCCAACGATTATTGAAGATAACTGCTTTATTGGCGCTCGTTCTGAAGTCGTTGAAGGCGTTATTATTGGCGAAGGCTCGGTATTGTCGATGGGTGTCTTTATTGGCCAGTCCACTCCCATTTATAATCGTGAAACTGGCGACATTAGTTATGGCCGTGTACCAGCAGGTTCGGTCGTTGTCGCTGGCTCATTGCCACGTGATAATGGCCGTTACAGCTTGAGCTGTGCCGTTATCGTCAAGCAAGTAGACGCCCAAACACGCAGCAAAACCAGCATCAATGACTTACTACGCTTGGCCGACTAATAGGACGATTTATCATGTCGCTACCCACCCATAGACTCACTCACCTGCAGCAATTAGAGGCGGAGTCTATTCACATCATTCGTGAGGTTGCCGCCGAGTTCGACAACCCCGTAATGCTGTACTCCATTGGTAAAGACTCCTCGGTGATGTTGCATCTGGCACGTAAGGCGTTTGCCCCAGGCAAACCGCCGTTTCCACTGATGCACATCGACACCACTTGGAAGTTCCGCGAGATGATCGCGTTCCGTAATCGCATGGCCGAAGAGGCCGGCATGGAACTGCTGGTGCACACCAATCAAGAAGGCAAAGCCGCCAATATCAATCCATTTGATTATGGCAGCTCCAAATACACCGACATCATGAAAACCCAAGCGCTTAAACAGGCCTTGGATAAATACAAGTTTGATGCCGCCTTTGGTGGTGCTCGTCGTGATGAAGAAAAGTCGCGAGCTAAAGAACGGGTGTACTCCTTCCGTGACAAGTTCCATCGCTGGGACCCAAAGAGTCAGCGTCCAGAGTTGTGGAACCTGTACAACGGCCGTGTCAATAAAGGCGAGTCGATTCGCGTTTTCCCGTTGTCGAATTGGACTGAGCTCGACATTTGGCAATACATCTATTTGGAAAACATCGAGATCGTGCCGCTGTACTTGTCCGCCGTTCGCCCCGTGGTTGAGCGTGATGGCATGCTGATTATGGTGGATGATGACCGTATGCCGATGCGTGAAGGCGAAGTGCCGATGCAAAAGTCCGTACGTTTCCGCACCTTGGGCTGTTACCCCTTAACCGGTGCCGTCGAATCGGATGCCGCCACCTTGCCAGACATTATTCAAGAGATGCTGGTGGCGCGTAATTCAGAGCGTTCAGGGCGAGCCATTGACCATGATGAGTCGGGCTCCATGGAAAAGAAAAAGCGTGAAGGTTATTTCTAAATGATTGAACAAATTGACAATATTGAAGACTACCTTCATCAGCATGAACATAAAGACATGCTGCGTTTTATTACCTGCGGCAGTGTCGATGACGGCAAGTCCACACTGATTGGTCGGCTATTACATGACTCCAAGATGATCTTTGAAGATCAGCTCGCGGCCATTACCCGTGACAGTGCTAAACATGGCACCACCGGTGAAGTTGTCGACTTGGCCTTACTCGTGGATGGTTTGCAGTCTGAGCGTGAGCAAGGCATCACCATTGATGTGGCCTATCGTTTTTTCGCCACCGACCGCCGCAAATACATTATTGCCGACACCCCCGGCCATGAGCAGTACACCCGCAACATGGCCACCGGTGCATCGACGGCACAAGTGGCTATTTTGTTGATTGATGCGCGTTATGGGGTGCAGGTACAAACTCGTCGCCACAGCTTCATTTGCTCGTTGTTGGGCATTAAGCATTTCATCATTGCCATTAACAAAATGGACTTGGTGGACTATAGCGAAGCGCGTTACCAAGAGATCAAAGCCCAGTATGCTGCGTTTGCCGCTGACTTAAATGTGCCTGACATTCGTTATGTACCGATGTCAGCCTTAGTCGGTGAGAACGTGGTTCATGCCAGCACCCAAATGCCATGGTATGTCGGTCACCCGCTGCTGGAAACCTTAGACACCATGCCAATTCACCGTGATGAGTCGTTGTCACGGGTGCGTTTGCCGGTGCAGTACGTTAACCGTCCTAACCTCGACTTCCGTGGCTTCTGCGGCACTTTGGCGGCCGGCATCTTAAAACCGGGCATGGCCATTAAAGCTTTGCCATCGGGCAAAACCTCGACGGTGAAATCGATTGTGGTATGGGAAGGTGAGCTCAGTGAAGCGCATCCGGGCCAAGCCATTACCGTGACCTTAAACGATGAAATTGATGTGTCACGTGGTGACATGTTGATTGCCGCCGATAGCGGCATGCATCAAGGCCATGCGTTTTTAGCGCATATGGTGTGGATGCATGAACAGCCGTTAGTACCTGGCAAGATTTATGACTTTAAGATGGGTGCCACCTTTACTACCGGCCAAATCAGCGAAATCATTCATCAAATTGACGTCAACACGCTAGAAAAGCATGACTGTGAGACCTTGCCACTGAACGGCATTGCGTTATGCCGTGTGCAGCTAACCAAGGCCGTGGCCTTTGATCGTTACAGTGAATGCCGTAGCACCGGCAGCCTGATTGCGATTGATCGCTTGAGCAACGTCACTTTAGGTGCTGGCATGGTGTATGCCCCGGCTGATGCACTCAGTGCCATTGATACCCTACCTGCGGTCACTGCGGCTCTTCGTGCG
>CAYYWS010000099.1:0-6933 GCA_964473955.1 uncultured Paraperlucidibaca sp.
TTCATGCCTTGAAGCAACGCGGCAAGAGCCGTGGTGTTGCGGCACTGTGCATTGGTGGTGGTGAAGCCACTGCGATGGCCATAGAAATCATCTAACGTTAGGCGTTGGAAAACAAAGCCCCAGCTTCGACTGGGGCTTTTTTATGCGCAAAAAAGCTCAGCGGCTGTTTTTTAACCGCCAAGCGGTGATCTCAGTACTTAAAACTCATGCTAGCGTAGTCGCAAAATAATAACGGTAAGGACTACCATGAATCTGATTCGCAATATTATTCCGTTTCGCTACTTTGCTTGGTTAGGTAGTGGCATTTCGTTTATTGCTTCACTACTTCTGTTTTGGTTTCATCCCATCATTGGCAGTACGCCGGTTTTAGTCTTTGGTGCCCTCACCCTGCTTGGGGCTTTGGACTACTTTCAAACCAAACAAGCCATTCGACGAAATTACCCAATTTTGGCGCACTTTCGCTTCTTATTTGAATCAATTCGACCAGAAATTCGCCAGTATTTTTTTGAGTCTGATACCGAAACCATTCCATTCTCAAGAGCACAACGAGCCCTAGTTTATCAACGTGCCAAAAACGTCATTGATAAAAAAGCCTATGGCACGCTCACCGATGTGTACGAAGAGCACTACGAATGGATCAATCACTCAGTACAAACCGTTCATATTAAAGACCACGACTTTCGGGTGATGATTGGCGAGCACAATTGTAAGCAGCCTTACTCACTTTCCATCTACAACATTTCTGCCATGAGCTTTGGCGCACTATCCGCCAACGCGATATTGGCGCTCAACAAAGGCGCCAAAATGGGCGGCTTTGCACATGACACCGGCGAAGGCTCAATCAGCCGTTATCACCGTGAAAACGGAGGTGACCTGATTTGGGAGATTGGCTCCGGCTATTTTGGTTGCCGCAACGAAGACGGCACTTTCAACGACGAGCGCTTTGCCAAAAATGCCTGCGACCCACAGGTTAAAATGGTAGAAATCAAGCTTAGCCAAGGCGCCAAACCAGGCCATGGCGGCATCTTGCCTGCCGCTAAAGTCACTAAAGAAATTGCAGAAGCGCGTGGTGTGCCGGAAGGTGTAGATTGTGTGTCACCATCGAGTCATTCGGCATTCTCAACCCCCGTTGAGTTAATGCACTTTATTGCCAAACTGCGTGATTTATCTGGTGGCAAACCGATTGGCTTCAAACTCTGCATTGGTCATCCATGGGAGTTTTTTGCTATTTGCAAAGCCATGATCAAAACCAATATCACCCCAGACTATATTGTGGTGGATGGCGCTGAGGGTGGCACAGCAGCAGCACCTGTGGAATTTACTGACCACCTTGGCACTCCGATGCACGAAGGTTTGGTGCTGGTTCACAACACATTGGTTGGGCTTAACTTACGAGATCGCGTCAAGATTGGTGCCGGCGGCAAGGTTATCTCCGCGTTTGATATTGCCCGCACCATGGCCTTGGGCGCAGACTGGTGCAACTCTGGGCGTGGGTTTATGTTTGCGCTTGGATGCCTGATGGCACAAACCTGCCATACCGGACGCTGCCCCACTGGGGTGGCAACACAAAGCTGGTTACGCCAACGTGCACTCGACCCAGATGACAAAGGCAATCGCGTTTATCACTTTCACCACAACACCCTGAAAGCACTTGCCGAGATTACGGGTGCTGCGGGCCTAAGTCATCCAAACCAACTCAAACCTCATCACATTGTGCGACGGGTTTCGATGCATGAAGTCTCGTTAGTGTCAGCGCTAATTGACTACCTAAAACCTGGCGATTTACTAGAGAACCGAGCAGAACATCCGGTCTACCAAATGTTCTGGCGTATGGCCAGCCCTGACAGCTTTAGCCCAATAGCAGAGTGTGAGTTACCCGCCACTTAAGGCTTTTGAGTGTCTTTAAATGCCGCAATGGCAGCACGAATAGCAGGCAGCTGAGCCTGAGCTGCCCGTTCACCTGCCAAAATAGCGGCATGACGAGAAGCTAAATCACCTGACCCCATGGCCGAAACATCAGGCTGCACCACGACCGATGCCATTGCTAACTCACGATCAATGCCCGCCTGACCCATAATTGTAATGGTTTGATTTAACAGCCCCCAAGGCGAAGAGCGCTGCCCCGCCCGAGGACGTGCTGAAATATCCACTGCGATAATAATATCAGCCCCCATATCCTTAGCTGTTTCTACAGGAATAGGACTGACCAAACCGCCATCAACATAACGTTTACCAGCAATCGTCACAGGCACAAATACATTTGGAATACTGCATGAGGCACGAACCGCCTGACCAGCATTGCCACGATTAAAAACCACTTTACGGCCTGACTCCATTTCAGTTGCCACGGCTGCAAAGCGCTTAGGGAAGTCTTGCATTGGTCGGTTGCCAACAATGCCATTGACATAATCTTGTAGGCGCTGGCCCAGCAAAAAACCTTCACGACTGAAAGTTAAGTCACGAATTTCCGCTTCGCGTAAATTGAGCGCAATAGCTTGGAGCTCAAACGGTGTTAGCCCACTGGCATATAACGCACCGACAAAACTACCAGCACTGGTTCCAGTCACAATCTGAGCTTTAATACCATGTGACTCCAACACCTTAACCACGCCAATATGTGCAAAGCCTTTTGCGCCGCCACCGCCTAAAGCCAAAGCAATAACAGGCTCACGTGTTTGAGCGACGGGTGTTGGTGATACCACTTGGCGCGACTGGCACCCAGCCAACAAAATTAAACAACATAAAGCCAAGCACTGCTTAATCACAAAAACTCCCGAATGTGTAACGCATCAATAGTGTTTTGCCATAACGCTTGGGCAAGCTCAGCCGCTGACGTTTGCCGTAAAGTGGCCAGTGTATCTAATACCAAGGATAAATTAGCTGGATGATTATGTGACATATGACGACATTGGCTGGGCAACATATCAGGCGCGTCAGTTTCAATCACAAGACTAGACAGTGGCAGCTGTGTCGCCACCGCTCGAATGCGACGCGCACTGTCATAGGTCAGCGCCCCGCCAAATCCTAACTTAAAGCCGAGCTGAGTATAGTTATTTGCCTCTTCTAAGCTGCCAGAAAAAGCATGCACAATACCGCCAGTGGTCAAGCCAACTCGCTTTATGCAGCGCACAATATCGCTATGACAACGCCGTGCATGCAAAATAACGGGCAAATTGAACTGCTTTGCTAACGCTAGCTGTGCCTCAAATAAACCGACCTGCCGCTGCCACTGCTCAGGTTCACGCAATAAGGGTTCGTATCGATCAAGGCCGATCTCACCCACAGCAATAATACGATCAGAATGTTCTAGATGTTGCGCCAAGCGATTTAACTGCTCGGGCTGATAACTATCTAGAAAAAGTGGATGAACACCGAGCGCTGGCCATAACCGAAGCGACGCTTGGTCAAAATGAATGCACAAATCCAGCAGCGCCTGCCAACGCTCTGCTTGATATGCCGGCACCACAATTCCCTTTACACCAGCCTCGCTCGCTCGCTGCAGCACGGCCTTGGGGTCAGCGAACAGAGGAGCATCAAGGTGGCAGTGACTATCAAGCAGCTGCATTTGGCTGTTGCTCTGCTCAATCATTCACAAATTGCGGCTGAATTGACGAAGCTAAACGAGCATAGGGGATTTCAAATGCTGGCATGCCTTCTGAATAAGGGCCTAAATCGTAGGCTTGGTATTGAACTCGCAGATATTTTGCCAAAAGCGCCACATTGTTAGTACGCTCAAATGGCCAGCCTTCCATAATTGACTCAGGACTATCCAAACCTCGTAACCAATCTTCGTATTGCTGCTCCACTTCAGACCAAAACGACTGTTCTTGCTCTGGCAAAATAATATCGCTTAGCGATAAAACCTTGGCTTGTTTGGCATCCCAATTTATAAATTGGCTTTGGAAACTACCATGCGCACCACCGGTATAACGCGCATCATCAATTCGTAAAACATGTACACCGGCTTTGCCTAACTCATGAACCAATTTAAGGTCAGTGCTCCAGCGCTGCTTATACTCCGCAGCCTCACTAATAAAAAAAGCCCCTTGTTGAGCAAATAACTGGAGCACCAGTTCTGCCGAGCTAAAGTTTCCGCCCGTGGATAACTCTGCTGTAGAAAACAAGCCACTCAAGGTGGCATTGTTTAATGCCGGCGCATTAGTGAAGAACAACCATGACACATCATAGTTGCTGCAATTAGATCGACACTTTTTCGGCTTTGCAGAAAGGCTCAATGTGACGGCTGACAAACCACTGGCAAGTCGTTGCTCAGGGCCAATTGTTTTTTTAATTTGAAAGGCCTGCATATCAACGTTAGGGGCTGATAAGCTAGCTGTCTCATTAATAGCCTGAGGCGCCTGTGCATCTTCCTTGCCAGGCTTTCGTTCGCAGCCCACCAATATCAGAACACTTAAACTCAGCACAAACAGCCCAGACTTCATTAACTTAATGCTCCCTTGTCGGAGAGAAAACAACCTCCGGATAACGCTCCTGCATGATCTGCAAATTAACGCGAGATGGCGCCAAATAGGTTAAATAACCGCCGCCATCAAGTGATAACTGATCATGGGCTTTCTTTTTAAACTCTGCCAACTTACGTTCATCGTTGCAATGCACCCAACGCACCGTTGCCACATTTACCGGCTCGTAGACACACTCTACTTTATATTCTTCCTTTAAGCGGAATGCGACCACATCAAACTGCAGTACACCAACAGCGCCTAAAATTAAATCATTATTAACCTGCGGCATAAAAACCTGTGTTGCACCCTCTTCCGACAACTCTTTTAAACCCTTTTGCAGCTGCTTACTTTTCAGTGGGTCTTTCAGTCGAACACGGCGGAACATTTCTGGCGCAAAATGAGGAATACCAAGGTATTGCAAGGTTTCACCGCCGGTGAAGGTGTCGCCAATTTGAATAGTGCCGTGATTATGCAAACCAATAATATCGCCGGGCCAAGCCTCTTCTAAATGCGCACGCTCACCCGCCAAGAACGTCAGCGCATCTGCCACACGTACCTCTTTACCCAAGCGTACATGCTGCATTTTCACGCCCTTTTCATAACGTCCAGAACACACTCGCAAAAAGGCGATACGGTCACGGTGCTTAGGGTCCATATTGGCTTGAATTTTAAATACAAAGCCAGAAAACTGCTCTTCAGTGGGTAAAACCTCACGCTGTACGGCTTTGCGAGCCAGTGGTGTTGGCGCCCAATCAACAAAACCATTCAAAATATGATTAACACCAAAATTACCCAACGCGGTACCAAAGAAAACTGGCGTTAAACGGCCCGCTCTAAATTCGGCCAAATCAAAGTCATGACTAGCGCCCTGCACTAGCTCTAGCATATCTCGCAATGCTTGCGCCTCATCACCCAAGGTCGCATCAGCATCCGGATTGTTGAGACCATCAATAGTGACATCAGGCGTGAGCTCACTACCATGACCCTGTGTGTACAGGTAAAAGCGATCTTCTAATAGATGATAAACACCCTTAAAGTCGCGACCACTGCCGACAGGCCAGGTAATCGGTGAGCACTTAATTTTTAGTACCGACTCAATTTCATCCATGAGCTCAATCGGATCACGAATTTCGCGGTCCATTTTATTCACGAACGAGACAATCGGTGTATCACGTAGGCGGCAGACATCCATCAGCTTAATGGTGCGGTCTTCAACACCTTTAGCACCATCAATCACCATTAATGCAGAATCCACCGCTGTCAGTGTGCGGTAGGTGTCTTCAGAGAAGTCTTCGTGACCCGGTGTATCCAGCAAGTTGATAGTGGCGTCACGATAGGGAAACTGCATCACTGACGTGGTGATCGAAATGCCACGCTGCTGCTCCATGGCCATCCAGTCGGAAGTGGCATGGCGGTCAGATTTGCGTGACTTCACCGTGCCAGCCACCTGAATGGCTTTGCCCCACAGCAATAACTTTTCAGTAATGGTGGTTTTACCCGCATCCGGGTGAGAAATAATGGCAAAGGTGCGACGTGAGGCGACTTCTGCTTCGAGCTGCTGCGAAAAAGACATATACGAGTGAGGCCTGGTTGATACAAGTGCCGACATTATACGCGATGGCGACCCGACTCACGACACCGTATAAGCCATCATCACGGCATCTTCACGACCTGTTGCTGTGTCGTAGTAATTTCGGCGTATGCCCAGCTCGTTGAAGTCTAGCGACTGATACATGCCGATTGCTGCGACATTGGAGGCACGAACCTCCAAAAACCAGATATTGATGCCATCACAAAAGACTCGCTCAATGAGTTCTCGCAATAAATAGCGGCCTAGGCCATGACCACGCTGCGCGGGATCTATCACGATATCGAGTAAATGTGCTTCATCGACAATTTTTTGCACAAAAGCAAAGCCCACCAACTGCTCATGCTTAAGCAAGACAAAACCGTGATGGTCGGTAAACGAGCGCTGCAGACTGGCCTGCGACCAAGGCACAGGATGAGAAACTTTTTCAAGCGCATAAACGCGGCCTAAATCAGCCTCAATCATTGGGCGGATGATCAAAGCGTCACTCATACCTGCAATTGCTGCCATGTCGTCTTTTTACGCATTGGCGACGCTAACATATCTGCTAATGAGGGCAGGATAATGGCATTTGAAGGCACAAAATTGGTGAGTGCATCGCCCAACACAAATAGTTGTGATGGCAACTCACAATGCGCCTGCCACCATGAAGTTAACGCATCTTTTGCCGCAACTGGGTCATTGGCTAAGTGTTTTGCATAAGCAAATGGCCAATCGAAGCGCGCGTTTCCGTCTTGCACCGGCCAAGCCATCGCTGCACAAAGTGATCGCCACAGCATAAGCTCTGCTGAGGACAAGTCTTGACCATCACGTGTGGCTAATAAGGCAATACGATCATTACCCAACAGAAATAATCGACAAGCAAAACTAACGGAGGTTTTG
>CAYYWS010000100.1:0-6897 GCA_964473955.1 uncultured Paraperlucidibaca sp.
CCTCATGAAAAACACGACCAATGCCATGGCCACAGTATTCACGCACCACAGAAAATCGATTAGCTTGGGCATGTTGTTGAATGACGTGGCCAATATCGCCGAGACGGCAGCCGGGCCGGACAATCGCCAGCGCTTTATAAAGACACTCTTGCGTTACGGTGACTAAGCGCTGAGCCAAAATGGACGGTTGGCCAACAAAAAACATTTTACTGGTGTCGCCGTGGTAGCCATTTTTAATCACAGTGACATCGATATTAATAATGTCGCCATCTTTCAGCACTTTTTTGTCAGTCGGAATGCCATGGCAAATGACATGATTGACTGAGGTGCAAATCGATTTAGGAAAGGGAATGCGTCCCGGTGCGCCGCCATAGTTAAGGGGTGCGGGAATCGCTTGTAAATCGTTAACAATGTATTGATGACAGATGCGATCGAGCTCTTCGGTAGTAATGCCAGCGCGAACATGTGCGCCTATCATCATTAAGACATCAGCAGCTAAACGGCCAGCTTCGCGCATATGTGTGATGTCTTCAGCGGTTTTTATCAGGGTGCTCATGTGGTTTCCATTACTGGCTGCCGAATAATGCATACGGCAGTTGAGGGTTTGTAGCCATCTATGGTATAAAGCGCGCCGCATTTGAGCAAACGCAGGACGGGCAAGATTAACATGCCCAGAGCGCTACTGTTATAAACAAACGCGATAACTTAAATCCGCACACCGTATCGACACAGTCATTGGGTGCCTACTGAGAAAAGTGGGTCTTTGATTGGGATCGGTGGAGGCCTAACCCATATTGGAGTTTTTCATGGCACAAGTCACCATGCGCGAACTGCTGCAAGCAGGCGCTCACTTCGGTCACCAGACACGTTTCTGGAACCCAAAAATGGCACCGTATATCTTCGGTGCGCGCAACAAAATTCACATCATCAACTTAGAGCACACAGTGCCTGCGCTGAATGATGCACTGACATTTGCAAACCGTATTGCCTCACAAAAGAACAAAGTACTGTTTGTTGGCACCAAGCGCGCTGCAGCCCCAATTATTGCTGAGCATGCTGCTCGTGCAGGCATGCCATATGTTAACCACCGCTGGTTAGGCGGCATGTTGACTAACTGGAAAACCATTCGCCAGTCGATCAAGCGTTTAAAAGACCTAGAGTTAATGACTGCTGATGGCACCTTGGCCAAATTGACCAAGCGTGAACAGTTAGAAATGACCCGTGAAATGGAAAAGCTTGAGCGTTCATTGGGCGGCATCAAGGACATGGGCGGTTTGCCAGATGCGATGTTTGTTATTGACGTCGATCACGAAGCAACAGCGATTGCTGAAGCACGTAAGCTGGGTATCCCGGTGATTGGTGTAGTTGATACCAACTCAAACCCACAAGGTGTTGATTACGTTATTCCTGGCAATGACGACGCTATCCGCGCAATTCAGCTTTATGTTAGCTCCATGGCCAATGCTATTTTGGAAGGTCGCGAATTCGCGTCAGTCAATGGCGGTCGTGTAGAAGCTGATGGCTTTGTTGAAGTGCCTGCTGGCGAGTAAGTCACCGAAATTTGAATAGAGGAAAAACTCATGGCAGAAGTAACTGCAAGCCTAGTTAAAGAGCTCCGTGAACGCACTGGCTTAGGCATGATGGAGTGCAAAAAAGCACTGCAAGAAGCCAATGGCGATATCGAAACTGCGATCGACAACTTGCGTAAGTCTGGCCAAGCGAAAGCTGCCAAAAAAGCAGGAAATATTGCTGCTGAAGGCGCAATTGCGATTGCAATTGATGGTCAAACATCGATTGCTTTAGAAGTAAATTGCCAAACTGACTTTGTTGCTCGTGACGAAAACTTTGGCAAATTCATTGCCAAAGTTGCGCAACTTGCACTGGCCGCCAAAGAAACTGATCCAGCCAAATTGGCTGAGCTCAACTACGATGGCGTGACGGTTGAAGAAGCGCGTATTTCGTTAGTGCAGAAAATTGGTGAAAACATTCAGATTCGCCGTGCAGTATTAGTAGAAGGCGCAACACTGGCGACCTATTCACATGGCTTGAAAATTGGTGTGATCGTTGCGCTGGAAGGCGGCAACGAAGAGATTGGCAAGCAAGTAGCTATGCATATTGCTGCGACTAATCCTTTGGTTGTTAATGCTGACGATATTCCTGCTGAAGTATTGGCTAAGGAAAAAGAAATCGCTGAAGCTAAAGCCGCTGAATCTGGCAAGCCAGCCGCCATTGTTGAAAAAATGGTTGAAGGCACACTGAAGAAATTCAAGTCAGAAGTGTCGCTGGTTGAGCAAGCTTTTGTAATCGATCCAGATCAAAAAGTGAGTGCTGTGCTGGCAAAAGCTGGTGCAACCGTGGTTCGCTTTGTGCGTTTGGAAGTTGGCGAAGGCATCGAAAAGAAAGAAGTTGACTTCGCTGCAGAAGTTGCTGCTACACAGGCTGCTGCTGCCGCTGCCAAGTAAGCAAAAACTGCTGTTAAGTGATGTAGCAAAAGGCCCCAAGTTGGGGCCTTTTTGTTGTAAACTCTTCGCCACTTATACAACTTTCGGAGTGCCTGTTCATGACCGATCATCGTCTCGCGCATAAGCGCATCTTGCTCAAATTATCGGGTGAGGCTCTCGCTGGTGAGGTTGATTCAGGCATTGATCCTAAGGTCTTAAAGCGTTTGGCCCTGGAAATTGGCCAGTTAGTCGGCATTGGTGTTCAGGTCGGTATTGTTGTGGGTGGCGGTAATTTGTTCCGTGGCTCAGAGCTTCAGGCTGCTGGCTTAGACCGTGTTGCTGGTGACCACATGGGGATGTTGGCCACTGTCATGAATGGCTTGGCCATGCGTGACGCGCTTGAGCGTAATAACATCAAAACTCGTTTGATGTCAGCTATTCCTATGAGTGGTGTGGTTGATCACTATGATCGTCGCGCAGCTATTCGGCATTTACAGTCAGGTGATGTGTGTATTTTTGTGGCCGGCACCGGCAATCCATTTTTTACGACAGATACTGCAGCGTGTTTGCGTGGCATCGAAATTAATGCCGATATCGTCATTAAAGCGACCAAGGTAGATGGTATTTACAGCGCCGATCCGGTGAAGGATCCAACAGCGGTGAAATACGATTCGCTCACCTTTGATGAGGTGCTGTTGAAACAATTGGCAGTGATGGATTTAGCGGCCATGTGCTTGGCGCGTGACCACAACATGATGCTGCGCGTATTTAATATGAATAAAACCGGTGCGTTATTGAATTTGGTGGTAGGAGAGCCGGAGGGCACTCTGGTAACACGTTGAGGAATAAAAATCATGTTGAATGATCTGAAAAAAGACTGTGAAGCTCGTATGAGCAAGACCTTGGATGCATTAGAAAACGCTTTTGGGCGTGTACGCACAGGGCGTGCCCATCCATCGATGTTGAAAGATGTCATGGTGCCTTATTACGGTACTGATACGCCGCTAATGCAGGTGGCTAATGTTAACGTTGATGATGCGCGGACGCTGATTGTGCAGCCCTATGAGCGCACTATGCTGGCGACCATTGATAAAGCGATTCGCAATTCAAACTTGGGTCTGAACCCAATGACATCTGATGTGATTCGTGTGCCGCTGCCGGCACTAACAGAAGAAACTCGTCGCGATATGCAAAAATTAGCACGCAGTGAAGCTGAAAATTCACGTGTGTCGCTACGAAATATCCGTCGTGATGTGCTGGCTGACATCAAGGAACTGCAAAAAGAAAAAGAAATTTCTGAAGACGATGAGCGTCGCGCCAGCGATGAAGTTCAGAAAATTACTGATCGTTTTGTTGCTGAAGTAGACAAGCTGCTGGCGGCTAAAGAAGCCGAGCTCATGCAGGTCTGATACATGACGGACGCTAACCCTCCGGCCAGTACAGCGCCTGATGCTGAAGAATCTCAGTGTCAGCTGCCACGTCATGTGGCAGTCATTATGGATGGCAATAATCGTTGGGCTAAACATCGCCAGCTGCCAGGCAATGAAGGCCACCGTGCCGGTGAGCAAGCATTACGTGATGTAGTCGAGGTGGCCGCTAAGGCAGGCATCGAGGTGTTGACGGTTTTTGCTTTTTCCAGTGAAAACTGGCGCCGACCAGAGCAAGAAGTGGCTGCACTTATGCAGCTTTTTTTAATGGCATTGTCGGTGCGAGTACAAGAACTGGATAAGGCGAAAATTCGCTTACGCTTTATTGGTGACCGCAGCGCCTTCTCAGCTGACCTTCAGCAGGGCATGACGCAAGCAGAGCTGCAAACGGCTCACCATACCCGGATGACTTTAGTGATTGCAGTGAATTACGGCGGCCAGTGGGATGTGGCGCAAGCTGCTCGTCGCTTGGCTGTGCAAGTTCAGCAGGGACAGCTGCAACCAGATCAAATTGATGCCGCCCGCCTAAATACTGCTGTTGAGCTGGCCGATGTGCCGCCTGTCGATTTGTTGATTCGCACTGGTGGCGAGCTGCGTATAAGCAACTTCGTGCTATGGCAGGCGGCCTATGCTGAGCTGTTTTTTACCGATGCCTTGTGGCCAGACTTTGGACACGATGAGCTGCATCGGGCGTTGGCGGATTTTGCATCTCGTCAACGACGTTTTGGCCGTACATCAGAACAAATAGAGGCCTTACATCATGCTTAAAGAGCGTGTCATTACTGCGTTAATTCTTCTGCCACTCGTGCTGTGGTGCGTTTTTGGTGGACAACCCCAAGCTTTTCCATTGTTTGCTGCGGCTTTAGTTTTAGTGGCAGCTTGGGAGTGGACTGGACTATTACGTTGGGCAGCTATGCCTAAGCGCCTTGGTTTTGTCGGTGTTGTCGCGCTTTGTTTGTGGCTGTTGCAGGGTGTTGAGCTGGCGCAATTAGGGCCGTGGTTGGTTGCGGTGGCTGGCTTTTGGTTGCTCTTGCTATTTTGGGTGTCGCGTTACCCTGACTTGGCCGAGCGTTGGGATACACCTTGGTTGCTTAGTATTATTGGTGTACTGCTATTAGTGCCAACTTGGACAGGTTTGGTGCAACTGCATGCCATATCGCCTTGGTGGCTCATGTTCATGTTGTTGTTAGTTTGGGGTGCTGATACCGGCGCCTACTTTGCCGGACGTCGATTTGGCAAGGTAAAACTAGCAGTTCATGTCAGTCCGGCCAAATCCCGAGAAGGTGCCTATGGTGGTTTGGCGCTGACTTTTTTAATTGCCTTAACCGTGGCGATAAGTTTGGCTATGCCGGCCCTTAAGATGGTTGTTTTTTTGCTGGTTTCGATGGTCGCTGTATTGGCCTCTGTGCTAGGCGACTTATTTGAGTCCATGGTTAAGCGCCGTGCCGGTATTAAAGACTCAGGCAAAATCTTTCCCGGCCATGGTGGCGCGCTTGATCGTATTGACTCTATTACCGCAGCAGCGCCAGTGTTTATGGCTGGTTGGTGGTTGGCGGGTGGTTTTTGACGCCTATGTCCGTCATATCAAATGTCACTGTATTGGGAGCTACTGGCTCCATTGGTTTGAGCACATTGGATGTTTTAGCAAGACATCCAGATCGTTACCGTGTCTATGCACTCACCGCGAATAGTCGCATCGATGAATTAGCCTCACTTTGTTTGCGTCATCAACCACGATATGCCGTGGTAGCCAACGACCAGTCCGCCACTCACTTAACCCAGTTATTACGAGCGACAGATTGCCCAACCCTGGTTTTGGTTGGTGTAGATGCATTGGCACAAGTAGCTTCCGATGCAGCGGTTGATACGGTAATGGCAGCGATAGTAGGGGCCGCGGGTTTACTGCCGACGTTGGCAGCCGTTAATGCAGGCAAGCGTGTGTTATTGGCCAATAAAGAAGCCTTAGTGATGTCTGGTGCCTTATTTATGCAGGCCGTGCGTCGTTCCGGTAGTGTTTTGCTGCCGATCGACTCTGAACACAACGCGATTTTTCAATGTCTGCCACATAATGCCTCTGCCCGTGATTTAGACGCTAATGGTGTTGAAAAGATTGTGCTCACGGCATCCGGTGGGCCATTTCGTACGTGGACGCTAGAGCAATTAGCGCAAGTAACACCGGCGCAAGCGGTTGCTCATCCGAATTGGTCCATGGGCCGTAAAATTTCTGTTGATTCAGCAACCTTAATGAATAAAGGGTTGGAGTTCATTGAGGCGTGCTGGTTGTTTGACGCCAAACCTTCGGATATTGAAGTGTTGGTGCATCCGCAAAGTGTGATTCATTCGATGGTCCGTTACCGTGATGGTTCGGTGTTAGCACAGATGGGCAACCCAGATATGCGTACACCAATTGCCCATGCTTTAGCTTGGCCTGAGCGCATAAGCGCTGGGGTGGCGCCATTAGACTTGACTCAAATTGGCCAATTAAACTTTGAAGCGCCGGATACAAAAAAGTTTCCCTGTCTTGCACTAGCACAGTCAGCTATTGCGCAAGGTGGTACTATGCCGGCGACACTAAATGCAGCCAATGAAGTGGCAGTAGAGGCGTTTTTAAGTGGCAAGCTTGCATTTACTGCCATTGCGCAAGTCATCGAACAAGTAATGAATCAATCTGAAGGCTCGGCAGCGAATGATTTGGCTGCTATTCTTGCTGCCGACGTTGAAGCACGAGCACGTGCAAGTCATATAGTTAAGGGTTGTTAAGCCGCATAGTGGCTGCCCTTGGGGGTTGCAATGAGTTTTTTTCAAATTGTTCTGGCGGGCATTTTAATTTTAGGCCCGCTAATTGCGATTCACGAATTTGGCCACTTCTGGGTGGCTCGCCGTTGCGGCGTAAAAGTGCTGACTTTCTCGATTGGCTTTGGTCCGGCGATCTGGCGTCGTGTCGCCCGTGATGGCACAGAGTACCGTATTGCTGCCATTCCATTGGGTGGTTATGTGCGTATGCTTGATGAGCGCGAAGGTGAGGTGGC
>CAYYWS010000101.1:0-6897 GCA_964473955.1 uncultured Paraperlucidibaca sp.
GTCAAGTCTGACAGTGTTCAGCTTTTAAGTATTCGCGGTAAGTTCACTGATGAAGGTACAACGCGGGCCAATGGTGAAGAAGCAGGAGGTGGCCCTGCAGGCTCTTATCATCCACAAGTTATTGGTGGTGCACAGTCATATCTTGTGATGCCTTACAACGGCGACATCACCTTTGGTTTAGGGTTGTTTGTACCTTACGGTGCAAACATTAACTATAAGTCTGATTATGCCGGTCGTTTTTTTGCTGACCGCGCCGCCATTGAAACGCTAAATATTAATCCTGTGATGGCGATTCGATTTGATGAACAACACTCGATAGCCATTGGCTTTAGTGGTCAGGTATCACATGCCAAAACCAAACTTGGCGCTGATGTGGCTTTGGCCGTACAAGAGCAGGGCTTAGATGCTGTTAAGGGGCTAGGTGGCGGTACTGGTGGTGCGCTGTGTGATTTATTAGGTGGTTTATCGATTGAACTTTGTCGACCCCTAGTGAATGCGATATTGCCGCCGGAAGAAGAGTTTGGAATGAACTCTTTTGACTTCGAAGGTTACGGTTTTGGTATCGGCTATAACCTTGGTTATATGTTTAGCTTAAACGACAATACGCGCTTTAGTTTGGCCTATCGTTCACGCATCCGCCAAACCTTACGCGGTGATGTTGATTGGCGTTTTGATGGCATCAATCCTGAAACAACCATTCCCAACCCAAACAATATTACGCAACAAGTGAATGCTAAAGAGTTTGTGGAGAATGAAATCAGACCTGACAGTAAGGCACGTCTAAAAGTAACAACCCCAGACAGCCTAATCGCCGGTGTTTTTCACCAGTTTAATGAGCGTTTGGCGTTAATGGCTTCGGTCATGCTTCAGCGCACGAGCTTGATGAATGAATTACGCGTTCAAATCGACGATCCGAAGCAGGGTGATGCTGTCATTCGTACTAACTTTCGCGACACTTTTAGAGTAGGCATCGGCGCCAATTACCGTGTAAATGATAAGTGGCTGTTACGTGGTGGTCTGGGTTATGACATGACACCCGTTCCGAATGCAGAAAGTCGCCACGCCGCAGTGCCTGATGCTGATCGCTACAGCATAGCAACGGGTGTTAATTATCGTATTAATGACAAATTTACGCTGGATTTTGCTTACAGCTTTATCATGTTGGCTGATGCGCGTTCGAACTACACCGACTTCTGTCATCCTGCCGGTTACGAAACCACAGATGGCCAGACCTCCAATGAGCCAGGACGTCGTGACTTTTCGCAATGCACAGGAAATGGTGGTACATTTCGCGGTCGTTTCACCGACAGTTATATTCACTCAGTCGGTGCGCAAATTAACCATACCTTCTGATATGCCATGACTAATACCATTGAAGATAAAGGCTCAAGAACTGAGTTTAATAAACTGCAAAAACGCTTGCGTCGTCTAACGGCACAAGCCATCACTGACTACAACATGATTCAGGATGGCGACAAGATTATGGTTTGTCTGTCCGGTGGCAAGGACAGCTATACCATGTTGGAAATGTTGCTTAGCCTGCAGCTCAGCGCACCGATAAAGTTTGAGTTGGTCGCGGTTAACTTAGACCAAAAGCAGCCAGACTTTCCTGAAGAAGTGCTGCCGAAGTACTTAACTGAGCGCGGTGTCCCGTTTTATGTTTTAGAAAAAGACACCTACAGCATCGTTAAAGAGTTAACTCCAGAAGGTCAGACTTTTTGTGCCGTCTGTAGTCGTTTGCGTCGTGGTAGTTTGTATGGCTTCGCTCAAGAAATTGGTGCCACTAAAGTCGCGTTGGGACATCACCGTGATGACATCATGGCTACGTTTTTCTTGAACTTGTTTCATGCTGGCCGCAATAAAGCCATGCCACCAAAGCTGTTGTCTGATGACGGTAAAAATGTACTGATTCGCCCGCTGGCGTACTGCAAAGAAAAAGACATCGCTGAGTTCGCACGCTTAAAAGAGTTTCCCATCATTCCTTGCAACTTGTGTGGCTCACAAGACAATCTGCAACGCGCTATGATTAACGACATGCTACGTGCTTGGGATAAGCAGCATCCTCAGCGTTTAGACAGTATTTTTACTGCGCTACAGAATGTATCGCCATCACAGCTAGCTGATCGCGATTTATTTGATTTCGAAAACTTAGAGTTAAAACGAAGTAGTGCGGCAAACATTACAGCGCCTGACCCCTTAAAAATGGTGAATATGCTGTTGAATTAATCGCGCTTAAATAAAAAAACCGGCTGATTTCGCCGGTTTTTTTATACTTTAATGACTAGAACTTTTGATTAAAACCAAAGCTCAGCATATTGATATAGGTGTCAAAAAAGCGGCCACGGAATGTACCGCCGTTGCCAGTACAGTCGTCCGGCTGAGCACCTTCTCTAATGGCACCACTTTCATCTTCGCTAAATGTGCCTCGGCATGGGTCTCTATACTCAGAGCGAGAATCAGCCAAGATAATTAAGCTATAACCAAGATCAAATGTCAGGTTTTTTGCATGTTTGTAATTGGCGCCCAACGAAAACATGTAACGATCGCTATCTGGGGCACCAGGGTGACGGAATCGAGCAGAAGGAACTGGAGTTAAATCAAACTGAAAGCCTGTTTTAAGAGTTAACTGATCGTTGTAGTGATAGTTAGCACCAATGGATGCTTTAAATGAGTCTCTCCAACGAGTTTGAATGCCGCCAGGACCTTGGCTAACGGTTTGGCCACCTTCAGACTGCTGATCAAGAAATTTTACTTTAATTTCTTTCACGGCCGAAGTTTGAATGAAGGTGTAGTCAAACAATAAATCCAACTTGTCATTCAGTTGCTTAAAGTAACCAACTGAAAGTCTTGCTGGTATTATAAGGTTCCCCTTGGCAGTAGTATCAGGTCGCAAACAATTACGTAAAAAGCTTGGAACATCTCTGGTGCCGCCGCCAGTATCGCAGTCAGGAAGAACAGCGATAGTATCATCTGATCGAGCTTTTATATTATCAATGCTCCACTCCAAGTCGCCTCGCATTTTCAGACGTGACTCTGACCGATAGGCAAGGCTCAAGCGGCTACTTTCGTCAAAATTAAACATATAACCTAGGTTAAAGCCAAAGCCATAACCATACATCTCAACGTCACCCTTGCCGTTTGCATTAGGGTCTAGAAGTGCATCTGCAAGTACGCCAGATAACTGTTGTTGCTGTTGCGGGGTTAGAGGAACTAAGCCAACATTTACATCACTACATAAGCTTCCAAGTAAGGCGCAGGCTGTGCCAACAGCTTCTAATCCCGTAATGCCATCAACAAGATTTGCAGCATTATTTAAGTCCAGCTCATTAACATATGGTTGGAATAAATAGGGAGCTACTTTAGTGTCAATATGAACACCTTGGCGTAAATGACCACCAATCACTGAAGCACCAAAACCAATGCTATGTTTATCGTCAAAGCGAATGGCCATTGAAGGGTTAATATTGATTAATTCGATGGCCACGTTATCAGCAAAATAGCGTCCACCCCAATCTGATTTGTAGTTAAGGTTACCGCCACCTGGTGCAAAAATACCAATACCTAAAGTAATGTCTTCGTAATTAGGTATAGCTTTCAAGGCATCTAAATTGAGTCTATGCAGTGGTACTGTCGCAAAAAAAGATCCCGCACCTAAGACTTTAGGCCAAAAAGTTCCGGCGCCGCCTTGTGCTTGTGGGTCATTACGAATGGACTCGCCTTCGCCACCAGCACCAGCATCTGGAGGAGGGGTACGAGTGGTGCCATCCCTATCAACATCAACTTTGCCGCGAATGGTAAACACCGACAGGCTGTTGCTGACATTAATGCCACGCAACTGGGCCATACCTGCTGGGTTGTAATAAATAACCGAAGCATCAGCAGCTTCCGCTGAGTTTGCGTTGGACGTGCCTTGATGAGAGGCAGCAATAGTTGGTAGATCTAATCCACCAGCATGAGAGTTTAGGGCGGAAAAAAGAATAGCAAGCGGAAGCGCTCGTAACATAAAAGCGTTTGCGGACATGGGTCACCCTCAAGGATGTATTATTTTTGTATGACGCGATAATTCCATAAAGACCTGACAACAATCAAGTCGATTCGGACAATTGTATGTTATTTATCAGGTTGATTTTGTTCGCGGCGATATTGGCCTGGGGTGGTTCCGGTCCATCGTTTGAAGGCGCGATTAAAGTTAGCCACATCTGAATAACCAAGTGCTTCGGCAATTCGGTCTAAGCTTTCACCAGTATTGAGCAGCAAACGAATAGCCTCTTGCCGGCGCATATCTTCCAAAATGTCGCTAAATGTAGTGCCTTCTTGTGCCAGCTGCCGCTTTAAGGTTCGCTCCGATTGATTCAGCATTTCCGCAACTGCTTCTAATGAACGAAAACCAACACTGCTGTCATGAACTAAGGCCCGAACTTCGCGTATGAAAGGGCTGAAGTGGCCAATGGCGGCTAACTCTTGCTCACACTGTTTAACGGCCAGCTGCATAGATGCTGTATCTGACATGAGTAGCGGCAAATCCAGATAGCTGGCGTCAAAACAAATCATATTTTGAGCTTGTTTAAAATGAATTTGAGCCGGTAGACGGTACATGATGTCGCGATATCGTGGCTCTTCATCAAGTTCAATATAGGCCACACCATAAAGTGTTTCGCCGGTCACAACCTGTGCCATTTGGCCAAAGCCCACCATGAGTGCGGCAAGGACAGCATCACGTAATGGCTGAAGTGTTAGGTCTGTATCAACGATTAATTTGGCGTTATCACCTTCCACAACTAATCGAATGCTGGCGCCTAATAACCGCAGCTCGCTAAAACGTTCCACTAACTCTAAGGCTTGACGAACATTATCGGCTGTCATGGCAGCAAAGCCGATGAAGCCGTGGGTAGAGATTTTCATTTGCATGCCAATGTGAAATGGCAGTGCAGGCTCTTTGGTTACGGCTAGGGCGTGGATGAGGACATCATTCACTAGGGTCAATGGAAGATGTTCATGAGTATCTAGCAGTGCAGCTCTAGTCAAACCAAAAGGTGACAAAATCGCTTCTTCACTGACACCAAAGCGCTTAGTGACATCAAGCAATAACAAGACGTAAGCAGAAGGAAGCGTTTTGCTGAGATCGGCAGCGTTCATAGTCAATCGACACACCCAAGGGGCAGCCAAGATACAAGTAAAAAGGCCTTGTTGTCTAATCGAAATGACGCTTCAGTCAGCTTAATTTACATTAAATAATTGATATGAGGCGCAATGATGCGTGGTGTAAAAAAACAGAATCTGCCAAGCAAGATTTGTCTGATTTGTCAGCGACCTTTTAGTTGGCGTAAAAAATGGTCGACTGTGTGGGAGGAGGTCAAGTATTGCTCTGATGCTTGTCGTCGTCAGCGGAATAAATCGGTATGAAAGAGCTACGCCTGATTTTAGGGGATCAACTTAATATTCAGCACTCGTGGTTTCAGCGATGTGATGAGAGTGTGGATTTTGTCATGATGGAAGTGCGTAGTGAAACAGACTACTGCCAACATCATGTGCAAAAAGTAGTAGGGATTTTCTTGGCCATGCGCGACTTTGCCGACACACTTAGGCGCGCAGGACACCAAGTCATCTACCTCACACTCGATGAGGAACATAACCGACAAAGTATTTGTGCCAATCTGGCTGTTCTTCTTGCTAGTAAAGCCTATCAGTCATGGTCATGGCAGCAGCCTGATGAGTATCGCTTGGAGCAAGCACTTAATGATTTTGCTAGCGCCCAAAGCACTCCAAGCCTGTGCGTATCAACCGAGCACTTTTTGGCTGAAAGAGGGGCTGTCGCCAAGCTGTTTAAGCCAGAGGCACATCATTTTTTGATGGAGACGTTTTATCGTCATATGCGCAAACGTGAGCAGGTGTTGATGGCGCCTGACGGGAAGCCCATTAGCGGTAAATGGAACCATGATGCCGCCAACCGAGCAGCCTATGATGGAGCAGTTAACATCCCGCAGCCGCTCACGTTTGCAAACGAATGCCAGCATATTGTGGCGCTGCTGCAACACTGTCAGGTGAAAACGATTGGTGAGATTGATGTCACATTAGACTGGCCCGTTAATCGAACACAGGCTTTAGAGCTACTTAACAACTTTATAACTCAATTGCTGCCGCATTTTGGCCGTTATCAAGATGCATTAGTTGATGGTCAGGGCACTTTATTTCATTCGCGCTTATCGTTTGCGCTCAATCTAAAGTTGTTGTCGCCACGAGAGGTGATTCAAGCAGCCGAGCAGGCATGGCGACATGGACAGGTCGATATTGCCGCCTGTGAAGGGTTTATTCGTCAAATTCTCGGTTGGCGAGAATATATGCGCTGCCTTTATTGGCACTTGTACCCGGATATGGGCGAGTCGAATCATTTTGATCACCATAGTCCATTGCCCGCATGGTTTTGGACCGGCGACACGCAGATGCGCTGCCTCTCTCAGGCCATTAAACAGTCATTAAATACGGGTTATGCGCATCATATTCAGCGCCTGATGGTCACTGGCAACTTTGCCTTGCTGGCCGGCGTTTCGCCTTCGGCTATTAATGATTGGTACTTGAGTATTTATGTTGATGCGTTTGAGTGGGTGCAATGGCCGAATACTCATGGCATGAGCCAGTATGCTGAAGGCGGTAGGATTGCCACCAAGCCTTATGTAGCCTCTGGTGCTTATATTCATCGGCAGGGTGATCATTGCCGCCACTGTTTTTATGATGTGAAGGCAAAGTCAGGAAACAATGCCTGCCCACTGAACAGTTTGTACTGGCACTTTATCAATCGACATTTTGATTTATTAAAACCTAATCATCGCATGGCGATTGTGTTGAAAAATTGGCAACAAAGAAAACCAGAGGATAGGGGGGCGGTGATTGATCAAGCGG
>CAYYWS010000102.1:0-6884 GCA_964473955.1 uncultured Paraperlucidibaca sp.
AGCATTTTGACTGGCCCGATTTTAATCAGCCAGTTCTCACAAGCTGCTTACGGCTTAATTGACACCATCATGGCGGGGCAAGTCTCTGCCTTAGATTTAGCCGCTGTGGCTGTTGGTGCCGGCATTTGGCTGCCTTTATTTTTGCTTACGACCGGCACATTACTAGCTACCACCCCTTTAGTAGCCGAGGCACGTGGAGCTGGTGACCATCACCGCATTCCTCACATTACGCATCAGGCCTTGTGGTTAGCACTACTCGTGGGTGTGATCGGCTTATTTGTTGTACGCAACGCCACCCCTGTTTTGGCGTGGTTAGATGTACCCATCGAGCTACGCAGCGCCACTGCGCTTTATCTTGAAGGGGTGTCATGGGGCATGCCCGCTGTCGGTTTGTTTTTTGTACTACGCTGTTATTGTGAAGCACAAGACCGCCCGCTACCGGTGATGATTATTAGCTTGGCAGGCTTGGTATTAAACGTATTTGCCAATGCCTTATTTATTTATGGCAGCGACGGCACATTTTTAGCCTTCTTAAACATTCCCGCCATGGGTGGCCCCGGCTGTGGCTGGGCCACCTCGGTCATCATGTGGACCTTAAGTGCGATTATGTTTGCCTATGTGCTGCTAGCACCCAGCTTTAACCCTGTTCGGCTAATGCGCCAGTGGGCACCACCACATAGCGCGCAAATCAGAGCCACCGCCGCCTTAGGTTTCCCAATTGGCCTCGCTATTTTTTTTGAAGTCAGTTCATTTTCTATTGTCGCGCTGCTGATAAGCCCACTGGGAGCCATCACGGTTGCCGGTCACCAAGTGGCTATGTCGATCACTTCCATGATTTTTATGATCCCGTTAAGTTTGGCCATCGCACTTACCATTCGTGTTGGCCAAGGTTATGGTGCCCATGACATCAACGCGATTAATCACAGCCGTCGCGTCGGTTTGACGGCCACTACACTGGTTGCCAGTTGCACAGCACTATTGCTGCTGCTGTTTAGAGAACCCATCGCAGCGATCTACAGTAAAGACTTGGATGTGCAGCGTTTAGCCGCACAGCTGATGTTATTTGCTGTGGCCTATCAAATTGCCGATGCGCTGCAGGTTGGTGCTGCCGGTTGCTTACGCGGCATTCAAGACACCCGTAGCCCGATGTTACTCACGCTGATTGCCTATTGGCTGGTGGCCATTCCCTTTGGTTATGTGGCCGGCAGCACCGAATTATTGGGCAAAGCTTGGGGTGCACACGGGTACTGGGCAGGACTGGTTTTGGGCCTGACCGTGGCCAGTATTTTGCTAAACTGGAAGTTAAGCTGGCAAATTAAGACGCTACGTCAGCGCTGGCTTTTGCGTAAGTGATAGTGATAATGCCCTGCTTCTGGCTCCGTCTGGCTCACTAACTCATGCCCCAAAAATAGACAGAACTTAGGGATATCGCGGGTCGTTGATGGGTCAGTTGCCCATACCAGCAAATCAGCACCGTCGCTGAGCTCACGCATACGCTTGTGCAGCATCATTACCGGCTCAGGGCAGGTCAAACCACGAGCATCTAAAACAGGAATGTTAAGGTCTTGCATATCAGGCATGGCGAGCGACTAATTGATCAGGCTCGCGAGTATAACGCCAAGCTGGCCAGAGCACGAGAACACCCAACACTGCAGCAATGCCAAAATGACCAGCATAACCAACACTTTCGGCCACTAAACCAGCCGGCAGATAAAACAGTCCACCAAACACCGCCAACAAACTCACCTGCAGCGTGAAGTCGACACCGGCATGATCTTGTCGTGCTCTGTCCATCACGGCTGCTAATAAAGCGGCCATGGCCATACCACCGATCATGTGCTCAACCGCATTAATAATGACCACGGTGGTAGTCAGCTGCAAACCGGGTATGCCATAACCCAGTGCGGGCAAGGCATAACAACCATAGGCAATCGCTTGCAAACCAGCAAACAACACCATGGCGTTGCGCCGCCCCAATGGCCGCGTCAAATAACCACCTAACATGGCACCAACAATCGTGGTCACCGAGCCCGCCATACTGACTTGCAAACCCATGGCAGCCAGAGACATGCCCATATCCACCATCATCGGTTTGACCATGGCCGAGGCCATCGATTCAGCCATTTTGAAGGTCACTAATACCCAAATCCAACCCTGTACTTCTGGTCGTTTAAAAAACGAAAACCACGCTTTGGAATAAGGCTCATCAGCACTGGCTTTGGCTTCTGGCAAAATCTCCGGCTCTTTAAACAGCAGTACCGGAATGAGCAGTAAAAACGAGAAAAAAATCAGGATAGAGAAGGCATATGTCCAGCCGATTGAGCCCAACACAAACAACAGCAAACCACCGCCAATGATGATGCCGACGCGGTAGGAGGCCACTTGTACACCATTGCCTAAACCACGCTCATTGACACTGAGAATACGCACTGCCAAACCATCGGTAGCAATATCTTGTGTAGCGGCAAAAAGATTCACTAAAAACAGTAAAAAGAATAAAACGTAAACGCCAGATGGCTCTCGTAGGGACTCTGGATCAAACCACATCAGCCCAAACAACACGCCGATCAGGCCCAGATTCATTGGCAGGATCCAGCTGCGGCGATAACCCAAGCGCGGCCAATAGTGCCTGTCCACCAATGGCGACCAAAATACTTTTAAGGCCCAGGGAATAGCCAGCAAGCCACTTAAGCTAATGACGGACAATGGCGCGTCATAGGTTCGCAAAATGGCCGGTAAAGCTTGGGTATAAATGCCAAAAGGAATGCCTTGGGCCAAATATAACGCCAGTAGCAATCCCAACCGAGTGGGCAGCGATGACATCTGTGAAAGACTCCTAAAGCTGCCTAACAGCGCTACGAGAAAACAATGGTTTTATTGCCATGGATCAAGATGCGATCTTCCAAATGCCAGCGCACTGCGCGGGCTAATACTTGGCGCTCAACATCCTGCCCCATTTCACGCAATGTTGGCACCTCATCGCGATGTGACACACGCTCTACATCTTGCTCAATGATCGGTCCTTGATCTAAATCAGCGGTGACATAGTGCGCGGTGGCACCAATGAGCTTCACACCTTTGTCATAGGCTTGCTGATAAGGATTAGCACCAACAAAGGCTGGTAAGAATGAATGATGGATATTAATGATGCGATTAGGCCAGCGCGTGGTGAAGTCCGCACTGAGAATTTGCATATAACGCGCTAATACAATGAGGTCTACGCCAGTCAACAGACGCTCAATTTCCGCCTCAGCTTTTTCCTTCGTATCGGCAGTCACAGGCACATGGTGAAACGGCACCCCAAAGCCTTCGACATCCGCCCTTAAATCATTGTGATTGCTAATAACCATACTGATATCACAAGGCAGCGCACCGCGAGACCAACGCCACAATAGCTCCAACATCGCGTGATCGTGCTTTGAGACTAAAATGGCCATACGTTTACGTTGCGCGGCATAACTAATATGCCAACTCATTTGGTAACGCTCAGCCACCTGCGCTTGGAAGGCAGTAGATAATGCTTCTGGTGATAACGTCATCTGTTCGGTTTGAAACTCTAGACGCATAAAGTAACTGCCGCCTATTGGTGCGGTGGCATGCTGATCAAGATCAGTAATGTTGGCGCCATGCTGGTATAAAAATCCGGATACGGCACTGACAATGCCCGGTGCATCGGGACAGTTAATTAATAAGCGTGCAGTGTTGTCAGTCATGTTGAGGTATCCATATTTAATAATTCACGTCGACAAGCCAACGGGGTCATGCCTGTCCACTTTTTAAAGGCGCGATGAAACGCACTGGCTTCTGAAAACCCCATCATCAAGGCAATTTCATCCACGGATAAAGCCGGTTTGGCTAAATAAAACTTAGCGGCTTTTTCACGCATTTCATCTTTTAATGCTTGGTAGCTGGTGTGCTCTTCTTTTAACCGTCGCCGCAATGTTTGTGGGCTAACGTTTAAACGCTTAGCGACTACTTGTAATTCAGGGAATAACTGGCCCTGCTCTTTGCTTAACATGGTGCGCACTTGATCAGCCAAACTCACTGGCTCGGCACCACCACGAATAATTAACGCCACCGAATCCCGCAAAAAGCGAGACAATGACAACGGAGTTTGCGCAAGCGGCAAAGACAGCCAGGCCGCCGGAAAGCGAATTTGACTACAGTCTGCGTCATAGACCACTGGGCATTTAAAAAAAGCCTGAAACTCAGCAGCATGTGCCGGCGGTGGTCCAGCAAACTCAATCACCAAGGGCTGTAGGCGACGACCAACCAACCAGCTCCAGAAACGTAGTGACACAAACACCATCACCTCTTGCACGACGTCCTCATCCGGCGCTTGCTGGCCTAACCTAAAGCTTAGCCGGCCTTCGTGAATGTCATGACTAAATTCAATGGCAATGGGTGTTTCAAACAGTTCATAAAAAGCCGCGGAACGGCGAATAGCCTGTTCCAAGTTGGCGCAGTTAATCACTGCATGAGCCATCATCGAGAAGGTGCCGGGCTTAGAGCGTGCATCGGTAGCCAAACCAATAAACTCATCTTCGGTTTGTCGCATCACTGCACGCATCAAACGAATTAAATCGGCACCACGCAAACGACTGCTTTCATCTTGCAGTAAGGCAGGATTTAAATCACAACTACTGAATAAATCTGGCAACGACACACCCTGTCGCGCAGCACCGGCTAAAAGGCGACGGACATATTGAATACTTAAGGTATTAGCGTGACGCGATGTCATGTGCGCTCTTGCAGATTAAGCGAATGAATAATGCCGCGAGAGTAGCAAAAAGCCGCGTGACTTGCATGCGCCACGGTTTACACTTTAGAGGCTAAAAGGAGCTATTTATGTTTAGTCTGCACCCCACCTTAAGCGCCGACACTATGGTTGTTGGTGACTTTCCACTGTCACGTTGTTTGCTGATGAACAACGCACGTTATGTTTGGCTGATCTTAGTACCACGCCTAAATGACCTGCGTGAAGTGCATGAATTATCTGAGACGGATCAACAACAACTGCTTCGTGAATCGTCTTGGGTTAGCCAGCAATTAGCAATTACGTTTAATGCAGACAAAATGAATGTCGCTAACTTAGGTAATGTGGTTGCACAACTGCACTGGCATATCATTGTGCGTCATAAAAATGATGATGATTGGCCCGCGCCTATTTGGGGCCGCCAACCCAGCATTGCTTATACCGAGCATGAGGCGCAGCAACGCCTTCAGCAACTACGCCACGTGTTAGCTAATAACACCATACCGCTGACATGCTAGAGAACCTGACGCTTGCTACTGCACTCCTGCTAACCTTTAGTGCAGGCTTTACAGCATGGATTACCGCCGGTCTTGGCCTAGGTGGTGGTGTGTTACTACTAGGCATCATGAGTTTTGTGCTGCCAACACCCGTGGTCATCGCCTTACATGGTGTGGTGCAAATTGGTGCTAACTTAGGTCGCACTGTGCTCATGCGTACGTTTATAGATCGCCACATCATCTGGCCTTTTTTGCTGGGTAGCATCTTAGGTGCGGTGTTAGGCGGTCAGTTATTGCTGCAACTACCCAGTGAAGTATTAGATATTGGACTTGGGCTTTTTATTCTTTATGCCACTTGGGGTGTCTGGCCAGCGCTGCGTAAAAGTGCCTTATGGATTAGCAGTGTGCTGATTAGTTTTGTCAGCATGTTTGTTGGTGCAACAGGCCCCTTGGTGGCCGCTGCATTAAAAGCGCAACAGTTAGATCGACAAGCACATGTGGCTACATTCTCTGCACTAATGACGCTGCAGCATGGCGTTAAAGTGATTGTTTTTGGCTTTTTAGGCTTTCAATTTGGGCCATGGTTAAGCCTGTTGATTGCCATGCTAAGCGCAGGTTTTATTGGCACTTGGTTGGGCCAGCGCTGGTTAGCCAAGCGCCAAGAGCATGACTTTCAGCGCATTCTAGGCTGGTTATTAACACTGATTGCGGCACAACTACTTTGGCGCGGTTTTAGCAGCCTGCTCTAAGCTCACCTTAGTTCACATGCAGCGGAGCCAGCCAACGACGTAGGCGGCTCCAGTTTGTTTCACGATCATGCTCACGATAGCGTTTTAAGTCACCCATCATCGTTTCAATAGCAGACTCTACCTGTCCTCGCACCTGCCAGAGCGCATCAGTATCTTCTGCGTGTCCCTGCCATAACTTGGTTGAAATCCGTGGCCCAAAGCAAAAGTAAAAACGTTGTGGTTTAGGGATAGGGGTCAGACTGATACCGCGAACCAATGGCGCAATCACATCACCATCGCGGGTTATATCGCGCACACGTTGGCTTTTTGATAACAACGACCAAGCACGACTTTTCTTGACATCGTCGGCATCTAAAACAATTTTCCAGCTTTCGTTTGGCCCCACCGAAGCAAAAGGCACAATGTCATAACCGTGCTGCATAGCCATGCGCGCAAAGCCCAAACGCTGCTTCCAAACTAAATGATCATGATCACTGCGTCGACGCATCACCTCGCGCGCGCCGCCGGGAAACACCAAAATCGATTGTTGTTGCTGCATCAGTTCATGGCAATTTTCAGGTGTGCCAGGCACCACGCCGTAACGAGTTAATAGGTCGCCCCATAACGGCACTTGAAAATGAAAGTGATCACCTAAGGCACGCAAAAAAATACCATGCTGACGATTGAGATAATCCATCATCAATCCAGCATCAATGCTGTAGAGCGTGTGATTACCAACATAGAGCGCGGGCCGATTAGCATCTAAGTGCTCGGCACCCAAAAAAACAGGACTGAAATAGGCACGTGCAGGTGCTTGAGCTAAGGCCAATCGCCATGCCGATGGCGGGCGATATTTCTTATTATTCATAACAGTCTCTATGCACTGAATTAACTGAAGTGTAA
>CAYYWS010000103.1:0-6883 GCA_964473955.1 uncultured Paraperlucidibaca sp.
TTGATTGGCAGGCACCATCACAGCACCCGAGTTCTGATCTAGGCGATAACGAATTTTGTGTGCATCAAGGCCCTCAATCACAGCAGCAGCGCGATCTGGCTCAAGACTGGAGTAAAGCACACGATAATCAGGACCTTGTGACCACATTACAGCGGCCACACCCACGGCCACACTGGCAGCAATAGCAACCATCACCAGCAGTTGACGCATCCAAGGCATGGCTGCTAATTGAGAGCCCTGACTTAATAAATTAGTGATTCGTGGATCGGCCATGGTCTAACTCTCCTTACACCGACATCCGCATAATTTCTTGATAGGCATCAATCATTTTATTTCTGACTTCCACCATGGCTTTGAATGACACATCCGCTTTTTGTAGAGACACCATCACTTCGGTCAAACTGATGTTTTCACCCGCTTCAAATGCTGAAGCTTTCGCTGCACCGGTTTTCTGCATTTGATTCACGGCATCAACCGACTGCTGAAACATGCCACCAAACGATGCTTTCTTGACTTCATCAACACCTTGGCCAACCGGCGCAACCGGCGTCGGCATCGGCATCGTGCTTTGCGTGCGCATCTGCTTGATTTGACTAAGAATGCTGTCTACCCCAACCGGCGTTGTCATGATGAAAACCTTAAATAGAGCTACTCAAGTGTTATTCAGCAAGGATCATGCCAATAAAAGTGTCAGATTATTGACCCATCTCGAATGCTTGAATATTTAGCTTCTTCATTTTTTCCACCAGTGTGGTGCGCTGTAGACCTAACAGCTTGGCGGCTCGAGACACCACGCCATCAACACAGCGCAATGCCTCTTCGATGTATTTGCATTCCAAATCAATCAGGTATTGCTTTAGGTCAATTCCTTCAGCAGGTAAGGCAAATTGAGATGATTTAGGCGCAGCAATAACTTCAGGCTCATCAATCGCTGTAATCATTGGCTTAAGCAACTCGGCCATAGCCTCAGAGTCATTCGTTTCAGCACTCAAGCTGCGGTATTTAGTGGGCAGATCCATGGCACGGACAACATTACCGGACTGCATAATCGCTAACCGCTCTACCAAATTTTCCAGCTCACGAATATTGCCGGGCCAAGGATATTGCAGCAGCTCATTTAACGCGCTTTGGCTGAACTCAATCGAGGGCTTGCCTTGATGGCTCAAGCGCGCATTGAAGTGATTAATCAAGGTAGGTATGTCGTCACGACGATCACGCAGAGGAGGCACCGCTATCGGAAATACATTGAGACGAAAATACAAATCCTGACGGAATTTACTTTCCTCAATCATGCCCTCTAGGTCACGGTGAGTTGCAGCGATGATACGTACATTACTGCTAATAGTTTGATTACTACCGACGCGCTCAAAGCAGCGCTCTTGCAAAACACGTAACAACTTAACCTGCATTGGCATGCTCATATCGCCAATTTCATCGAGGAATAAGGTGCCGCCCTCTGCAATTTCGAAACGACCTTTGCGTGTTGAGATAGCACCTGTAAAGGCACCTTTCTCGTGACCAAATAATTCACTCTCTAAAAGGTCAGCAGGAATAGCGCCACAATTAACGGGAACAAACGGCTTACCAGCGCGGTCAGAGTGATCATGAATGGCACGAGCCACGACTTCTTTACCACTACCAGACTCACCTTGAATTAACACAACGGTGTTGTGACTGGCGACTTGTTTAATCAAGCGATGAATAGCCTGCATGACGGTGGAGCCGCCCAAAGGCAAAGCAGGTTTTACCAGAGAAAGTACGGGTTCATTTTTGTTTAATGCTAGACCCATTTTCAACTCCTTATGCCCTGCTTGTCAGGACAAAATAATGACGCATTCGATAGTCATTATTTTGACTGCAGCAAAAGCATGAAAGCTGTGTAGGTTTTGTGTCGCAAGTGCAACAAAAGTTTAACTGCGTATTGAACGTGCGTCCGCAATAGAGCGTCTGTGTTGCCGAAACAGGAATTTTTCGAGACCATTCAAACAAGCGATACTTAGGCCCTCATAAATAGCCTCACCTTCGGCATTAATTTTAGCGGGCAATTGCAAGGGCACCGCAACGGTGACGTCGATATACAACTCTAGTACACCGACATCACCAACTTGCCACGGTGCGTCCTGATGCCAGCGTGCGTATCGATCAGCAATTGTGACCTGTGCCAGCGCTGGTACTAATTGATGTTGCGCCATTAAGCGCGACAACATCGACATCATTAAACCAAGTTTGGTTTCTAATCGCACAATATCAGCATGCAGAGATGAGTTATCTTCGGACTCTGTGGTATGCGACATATCCATCAGTGATAAAGCATTAAACAAGGTCAGATTATTGTCATTGAAGGAGGCCAGTTCATTGGCGCTAAACGATAATGCTGGCCGCCACGCCGCAGGCAAGCGACCCTGCAAATTAAAACGCTGATCTAGACCTTCGTCTTCATTCATCATGACTTAACTCTGTAAATAAGCATTAACTTGACGATGCGACTGACGTGAAGCATTCGCATCAAGCAACAACTGCTGACGTTGTGTATGCAGCTTATCGGTAATACGTGCATCCAATGCTAGCAGCTGATTAATCACCCCAATTAGCTCTTGATTGTCGGCCATCGCGGGGCGATCAGCAAACCATGCTTCTAACTCCTGTCGACGAGCTTCTTGTAGTGCTAATGCACCAGTCCAGTCGCAGGCTTCAGCTAACGCTAAAATTTCTTCACTCATGCCTAAGAAGTCATGGATTCGACGTCGTGCTGCATGGGATTGTTTCATGGCAGAAGTCCTGTTGATGGGAAACATCACAATATTTGAGTTCATGCTTAGGCTCCTACTGCCGCTGGAATAGCTTCCCAAGCTGACTTTAGCTCACGCAAAAGATGTGCCACTTCGTCTAAAATTGATACTTCATTACTGACATTGGCTTGCTGCAGCTGACGTATCAGATAATCGTAAAGGTCATCTAAGTTAGCCGTTAACTCATGCTCAACACTACGGTCTAAACTACCTTGCAAACCACCCACTACCCCAATCGCTTTATTAATCGCGGTTGCTTTAGCCGCAAAATCACCACGCTGCATAAACCCTTTAGCCTGTGCAATACGCTGTAGCGCACCGTCATACAACATCTGAATCAGTCGATGCGGAGTGGCTGACTCGATACAGCTCTGTAGTGCCACATTGGCATAGGCTTGGTTCGCTTTGGCAAATCCGTAAGTCATAACTGGCCTCGTTTTTGAGTATTATCAGATACTGTATGTATCGACGAAGCCGGCCAAATCTGAAGACAAATTTACATAAACAAACAATATTTAAAGGCCAGAAACTTTATAAACCGGCCAGCTGGCGCGACAAAAATTGACTGGTGTTATTCATCTGCGCAATCAGTGTATCCAACGTTGTAAATTGAGCTAGATACCGTTTTTCTAACGCCTCAACACGCACACTCAAACGATCTCGTTGATCTGCAATACTGGTTTTCTCATTACGCAAACTCTCGGTTCGTGATGTGATTAAACCATTGCTACCAGTGAACTGATTCAGCGTTTCTGTTAGGCGCCCAGCCAAACCGGTAGTCCCTTCAAAAAATGCACTTACCTTGGCTAAGCCGCTAGTTAAGGCAGTATCGAGCTTGCTGTCATTAACCACTAAGTTGCCGGACTTATCCGAGGTAATACCTAACTCAAACAAACTTTGTAAGTCGCCACTGCCGCCTACCATTCGATTGACTTCATTGCGTAATGAGCTGGCCAATCGATTAACCGTGGCATCACCTTGCAGTGTGCCAACAAAACCCGTGGTGGCATCAAAACGAGTTAAGGACTCAATCCGTTTGTTGATTTCGTTATAGGCACTAATAAATTCGTTGATGGATTTTTTCGCTGCCTCAGTGTCTGCACTCACGCTTAAATTAAACACTGTGCCTGGCTCAGCTTTAACCAAATCTAACGTAACACCCTCAATCATGTCGGTGATTTTGTTATTGCTGCTAGAGCGTGCAAAACCATCAACCTCAATCAATGCATTTTGTGCCGCGACTTTGACCGCTAAAGGGTTGGTGCCAGACTGTGGGTCAAAACTTAACTGGCTTAAATCACCGGAATCATTGCCATCCGTGATTGTGCTTATTGTTAATGCGCCATCTAAGCCGCTCTGCTTAGCGGTCAGCACTAAGTTATAACCAGAGTCTGACTTGATAATCGATGCCGACACCACATTGTTATCCGGCGCATTATTAATCGCATCGCGAATGCTGGTTAAGCTGTCATTGCTGCCAGCATCAATCGTTAATGAAATGCTATCGCCTTTGGCATTAGCAATGGTGAGCTCTCCCGAACCCACTACTGCAGACTGGCTCACAAAAGCAGCACTGGCTAACTTATTCGTTTGTGCCAAAGCTTTAACTTCAACAGAGTACTGGCCTGCCGATGCAGTTGAACTTGCGGTGGCTTTTAGTAAGCCATCATTGGCTGATACGGCCATACGTCCATTAAGGCTTGCTGCTGTTTGAAGTTTAGCTAGGCTTGTTTTAAAGGCATCGAGCGCATTGCTTAAGTTACCAAAGGCAGAAATACGCAGGTCTGCTTTTGCTTCTTGCTTTTGTAATCGGCTCAACACGGGCGTACGCTCAGCATCAACTAACTGACGAACAAGCCCTGTTACATCCAAGCCCGAACCAATACCACCTGCTGAAATGCCTGCCATTGTCTTGTCCTCTTAATTAGGCTTTGTCTTGCACTAGGCCAGAGCCTGATTTCACAAGTTGCCGAGCAACACGCAAGGCTTCTTCGGTAGGAAACTGGCGCAATACTTCACCGCTTTCGCCATCAACAACCTTGACCACCGAGCGTCGGCTTTCATCATCAATACTGAATTCAATATTGCTGGCTGTTTGCTGATTAATTTGTTGCGTTGACGCCATCAGCTCTTTTTTAACATCTACCGTTTCTACCGATTCGATAACATTGGAGTCCAATAATGGGCTGGACACCTGCTTTTTAGTTTCTGACTCAACGACCAAGCGACGGTTGCTGAGACTACCCTCTGGACTTACACCCGTTAGCGAGATTGTCATAATGCCACCTGCTCGTCAGTCAACGCCAACAGGGCCACGATGTTGCCATCGTCGCCCTGTCGACTCTTTGCACTGAACTAACTCATCTAGTTCCATGCTCAACCATTAGCGCAATAAACCCAGCGCTGCTTGTGGTAACGCATTGGCCTGAGACAACATGGCAACGCCAGCTTGTTGCAGGATTTGGTTACGTGTCAGTGTTGCGGTTTCTGCAGCAAAGTCAGCGTCAATAATGCGTCCACGGGCAGCAGATAAGTTTTCAGATGCAGTTTGAGCGCTAGTAATAACTGACTCAAAACGGTTCTGAGCAGCACCAAAAGTTGCTCGCGCATCACCCAGCTCTTTTAGTGCAGCTGCAGCGTTGGTCATCACCGCATTGGCGCCAGCTACATCAGAGATATCAGCAGCAGCGATTGCTGTCATGCCAGTACCACCAGCCAAGTTCGTCGTCACAATATCTACCGTTTCTGAAGTATTTGCGCCCACTTGAAAGGTTAATGTTCCTGCTGTGCCGCCTGTACCATCAAGCAGAGCCTGACCATTAAACTTAGTATTGGTAATAACGCGACTGATTTCAGCCTTAAGCTCTACTACCTCTAATTGCAGTGCAGCACGATCGTCTGCACTGTTGGTGCCGTTAGCGGACTGAACCGCCAGTTCACGAATACGCTGCACGTTATTGGTAACTTCTTTTAAAGCGGCTTCACCGGTTTGTGCCAATGAAATGCCATCGGCGGCGTTACGTGCGCCTTGGTTCAAGCCACGCACTTGTGCAGTAAAGCGTTCGCTGATTGCTAGACCGGCAGCATCATCTTTAGCACTATTAACACGCAGACCTGTAGACAGGCGTTGCAATGAAGTTGCCAAGTTGCTGTTTGAGCTGCTTAAGTTACGTTGTACGTTTAAGGACGCAACGTTAGTGTTAATTGTTAAAGCCATGATGTCTCTCCAAAATTCAATGCAGTGGGTGGCTTATATGCCACCCACTCTTTTTGCTTAACGCAGCAACCCTAAGGCTGCCTGAGGTAAGGCGTTTGCTTGAGACAACATAGCGACGCCGGCTTGTTGCAGAATCTGGTTGCGAGTTAACGTGGCAGTTTCCGCAGCGAAGTCAGCGTCTACAATACGACCGCGAGCGGCTGACAAGTTTTCTGCTGAAGTTTGCGCACTGGTAATCACTGACTCAAAACGGTTTTGAGCAGCACCGAAGGTGGCGCGTGCATCGTTAACTACTTTGAAAGCAGCATCACTAGCGGTCATAATCGCTTCAGCACCAGCAACCGTGGCCACGGTGCCGCCAGTAAATGCTGCAACCCCAGCAGTTAAACTTGTAGTTGCAATGCTTACTGTTTCACCAGTGTTTGCACCCACTTGAAAGTTCAGTGTGGCTGCGGTGTTAAGTAGTTGGGTACCGTTAAAGTTTGCAGAACCAATAATCCGAGTTACCTCAGCACCTAACTGTGCTACTTCAAGTTGAAGTGCGGCGCGATCATCTGCACTGTTGGTGCCGTTAGCAGACTGAACCGCCAACTCACGAATACGTTGCATGTTGTTTGACACTTCTTTCAGTGCAGCTTCACCGGTTTGTGCCAGCGAAATACCATCAGCAGCGTTACGTGCACCCTGATTCAAACCACGAACCTGAGCCGAAAAGCGTTCGCTAATGGCAAGGCCAGCGGCATCGTCTTTAGCGCTATTAACACGCAGGCCAGTCGACAGGCGTTGCAATGAAGTCGCGAGGTTGCTGTTTGAGCTGCTTAAGTTACGTTGTACGTTTAAGGACGCAACGTTGGTGTTGATCGTTAAAGCCATGGTG
>CAYYWS010000104.1:0-6846 GCA_964473955.1 uncultured Paraperlucidibaca sp.
GCGCAAAATACGTAACAAAATATAGTAAATCATCACCAATAACGACATAACAAGAAGTGCTCAAGCACCCTCGGAGCATTTATGCCCACAGGAACGGTGAAGTGGTTCAATGCCAGCAAAGGCTTTGGCTTTATTTCCCCCGAACAAGGTGGCACCGACCTGTTTGCCCACTTCAGCCAAGTTCAGATGGATGGCTATCGCAGCCTACGTGCCGGGCAAATTGTTCAGTTTGAAGTATGCAACACCAATGCAGGTCTGCATGCGATAAACATCAAAATAATTCAGCAGCCCAGTGGCAAGTTACAGCAAATTAAAGAGCCCAGCAGCAATATGCCGGCTTAAGCCTGAAATAAAAAAGGCCCACTAGGGGCCTTTTTTATTAAGCACATATTACATATGGCTAATGATGGCATCACCAAACTCAGAGCAACGTAGCAACTTGGCATCTGGCATTAGACGCTCGAAGTCATAGGTTACTGTTTTCGCAGTAATCGACTTCTCAACACCTTTAATGATTAGGTCAGCCGCTTCGTTCCAGCCCATATGACGCAGCATCATTTCTGCTGACAAAATAATAGAGCCTGGGTTGACCTTATCTTGGCCAGCATACTTAGGCGCTGTGCCATGAGTTGCTTCAAACATTGCCACCGAACCGCCCAAGTTAGCACCTGGTGCAATACCGATACCGCCTACTTCAGCTGCCAAGGCATCTGAAATGTAATCGCCATTGAGGTTAAGTGTAGCAATCACTGAATAATCGGATGGACGCATCAAGATTTGCTGCAAGAAGGCATCAGCAATAACGTCTTTAATAATGATGTCATTACCCGTTTTTGGGTTTTTCAGCTTCATCCAAGGGCCGCCATCCAACAGTTCGGCGCCAAAACGTTCCTTGGCGAGTTCATAACCCCACTCTTTAAAGGCACCTTCGGTGTACTTCATGATGTTGCCTTTGTGCACTAAGGTCACTGAAGGCTTGTCATTGTCGATAGCAAACTGAATAGCTTTGCGCACTAAGCGCTGGCTGCCTTCACGTGATACTGGCTTGATGCCAATGCCACAGCCTTCCGTGAAGCGAATTTTAGTAACGCCCATTTCTTCACGCAGGAATTTAATGACTTTTTTAGCGTCTTCGCTGTCTGCTTTCCACTCAATACCGGCATAAATATCTTCGGAATTTTCACGGAAGATAGTCATGTCTGTTAATTCTGGGTGCGATACCGGGCTAGGTACACCGGGGAACCAACGCACAGGACGAACACACACGTATAAATCAAGTTCTTGACGCAGTGCTACGTTTAAGGAACGAATACCACCGCCAACAGGTGTGGTTAGCGGACCCTTAATCGATACGACATATTCGCGCAGCGCTTCAAATGTCTCTGGCGGCAGCCAAACATCAGGGCCGTATACTTTGGTGGCTTTTTCGCCACAGAAAATTTCCATCCAAGAAATAGCGCGTTTACCGCCATAAGCCTTGGTAACTGCAGCATCAACAACTTTTAACATAACTGGGGAAATGTCAGCCCCGATACCATCACCTTCAATATAAGGAATGATAGGAAAATTTGGCACATTTAAGGAAAGGTCCGAGTTGACAGTGATTTTGTCGCCATCGGCTGGAACCGAGATCTTCTGGTAACCCATTCTGCAGGTACTCCATCTAAGGTAGGAAGCGTGCGGATAGCACGCGATGCTCTGTTTACGTGATGCTTTCGCCGAAGAGTATACTCACAGACCTGAACTATCCCAAGGGACTCCATGTACAAAAATACACCCAATAGGGTCATGAATAGACCAAAGGCTAATACCAGCGGCTCTGCCGCAGCGCCAAGACTTGTCTTAATGCACAAGCCTTACCAAGTCATTTGTCAATTCAGCCCTGATGGCAAACACACCACACTTGCCGATATCTTTGCACAATCGCGTGACCGTATGGTGACTAACACCAGTGGCTTATACCCTGCTGGCCGTTTAGATCACGACTCGGAAGGCTTGCTGCTACTTACCAATCATGGTCCATGGCAGGCACGTATCAGTCACCCCCGTCATAAGCTCAATAAAACTTATCTGGCTCAAGTGGAAGGCGACATTAGCGATGATGCAATTGCTCAGCTAGTTTCGGGCGTCATTCTAAAGGATGGCCCTGCCCGTGCCTTATCAGCCCGACGAGTAACCGATTTGTCAGATATAGCTGAACGCAACCCGCCAGTTCGTTTTCGTGCGCTCATTCCCACCAGCTGGCTAGAGCTCACCATTAATGAAGGGCGTAACCGACAAGTAAGACGAATGACTGCTGCTGTCGGCTTTCCAACCCTGCGACTGATTCGCACCGCCGTTGGGCCATGGCAGCTATCACCATTAGCGCCAGGCGAAAGCATGGAAATTGCACGCAAAGCCGTTGTTGATGTGTTGGGCTAGGCCGGTTGCCTGTTAGACTATGCGCACTATGAAAAAGCCTCTTGTTACCCCTACTCGCCCTGAAAAAGTCATTGTTGGCATGTCCGGTGGTGTCGACTCGTCTGTGTCAGCCTGGCTGCTGATGCAACAGGGATATATTGTCGAAGGCCTGTTCATGAAGAACTGGGAAGAAGACGATGGCAGTGAGTATTGCACCGCTAAAGAAGACTTAGCTGATGCGCAGTCAGTCTGTGATCACTTAGGCATACATCTACATAAAGCCAATTTTGCTGCCGAATACTGGGATCGCGTGTTTGAGCACTTCCTCGAAGAATACCGAGCTGGCCGCACGCCCAATCCAGACATCTTGTGTAATAAGGAAATTAAGTTTCGCGCCTTTTTGGATTATGCCCTAAGCCTTGGCGCCGACTTTATTGCTACCGGCCATTACACCCAACGTAGTGCTGGCAACCCTGCTCAGTTGCTGCGCGGTGTTGATCAAAACAAAGATCAAAGTTATTTCTTACATGCAGTCTCCGGCCGTGACCTGGCGCGCACCTTATTTCCTGTGGGCAATATTGAAAAACCAGAAGTGCGTCGTTTGGCGACCGAGCTGGGCCTAAGTAATCATGCCAAGCGCGACTCTACCGGCATTTGTTTTATTGGTGAGCGCCGCTTTAAAGACTTCTTGCAGCAATACCTGCCGGCCCAGCCTGGCCCTATCGAAACCGATACCGGCGAAGTTATTGGTCAACATGAGGGCCTGATGTATTACACCCTGGGCCAGCGCCAAGGCATTGGTGTTGGTGGAAAACGCGACGCCAGTGATGCGCCTTGGTATGTCATCAGCAAAGACTTAAGCCGTAACACCTTGATCATTGGCCAAGGTCACGAACATCCCTTACTGTTAAGCCATGGCCTGTATGTTGAAAGCGTGGACTGGGTAGCAGGCTGCGAACCTGAGTTACCACTAAGCTGTACCGCCAAGACACGTTATCGTCAGCCCGATCAAGCCTGTGTTATTGAATCGGCTGGCACACGAACAGGTTATAAAGTCACTTTTGAACAACCTCAGCGAGCTGTTACACCAGGCCAATCCGTTGTGTTTTATGCACAGGACGTGTGTTTAGGTGGCGGCGTGATTGTCGAGACATTTACCTTATGAGCAATTTGCACCGAGACAAAACACTGGCACTAGCAGCCGTATTTCAGGCCGCTGGCCTAGTTAACTCACTAGCGCGTAAAGGCCGCTGTGACGAAACCGCAGAACAGTTTTTAATTCGCACCAGCCTAGTGCTAGACACCGATGAAGTCAGCGCCATTTACCAGGGTCCCGCCCCGTTAAAAGTCGGCATCGATTGGTTGCAAGGCTGTCTCACCGATAACGCGCAAGGCATTGAAAGTCCAAGTGATATTGTTCGTTTAGTGCTAGCGATCCTGCAGGCTGAAAAACACTTCCGCCAACACGGCGAAGCACAGCATATTTTGCGCGGACACTTAGATCGCATGGCAGCCACCCCACCAGAAGACAATGAGCTCACCGAACAACTGGCCAAAGCCTATGTTGAAAGCTTAGGTATTTTACGTTTTCGTGTGCAAATTCATGGCGATGCGCGACATTTGCAATCGCCGGGCACACCTGAACGTATTCGCGCTATTTTGTTAGCTGGCATTCGTGCTGCATGGTTATGGCAACGACTGGGTGGTCGACGCTGGCATTTATTAATTACTCGCGGTCAAATCCTTGAGGAAATCAGCGCAATCAATAAATCCGTGTAAAATTCGCGCCCTACAATTTACTTGCTCAACAGATATAAAGGATACGTCATGTCATCGACCACATTTACTTTGACCGCGCTTTCACCTGTCGATGGTCGTTATGCCAGCAAGGTCGATGCCCTGCGCCCTGTATTTAGTGAGTTCGGCTTAATTCGAGCTCGTGTTGAGGTTGAAGTGCGTTGGTTGCAACGCCTGAGTCAATTAACCGCAATTGCAGAAGTACCAGCGTTTTCGGCAACGGCTGATCAATTCCTCAATGATCTAGTAACGAACTTCTCGTTAGCAGATGCTCAATGGATTAAAGATCGTGAGCGCATTACCAACCACGACGTAAAAGCTGTTGAATACTTTTTAAAAGACAAAGCCAGCCAATTGCCTGAACTGGCCGCGGTCAGTGAGTTCATTCACTTTGCCTGCACATCAGAAGACATTAACAACCTGTCGCATGCGCTAATGCTAAAGACCGGCCGTGACATTGTTCAGCAGCAAATGCAGGATGTGTGTGAAGCAATTCGTGTATTAGCACACCAGTATGCTGACGTGCCGATGTTGTCACGCACGCACGGACAAACCGCGTCACCGACCACACTGGGCAAAGAAATGGCCAATGTCGCTTATCGTTTACAGCGACAAATCAATCAGTTAGCGGCTGTTCCTCTACTCGGCAAAATCAATGGCGCAGTTGGCAACTACAATGCTCACCTAGTGACTTACCCTGAAGTGGACTGGCAGGCCAATGCCGAAGTATTTGTGACCTCATTGGGTTTAGCGTGGAATCCCTACACCACACAAATTGAGCCACATGACTATATTGCTGAATACTTTGACGCAGTAAAACGCTTTAACACCATCCTCATCGACTTTAATCGTGACGTTTGGGGTTATATCTCTTTGGGTTATTTCAAACAGCGCTTAAAAGAAGGTGAAGTCGGCTCCTCAACCATGCCGCACAAAGTTAACCCCATCGACTTTGAAAACTCCGAAGGTAACTTAGGCATCGCTAACGCCCTACTCACTCATTTGGCCGAAAAACTGCCGATTTCTCGCTGGCAGCGTGACTTAACTGACTCCACTGTGTTGCGTAACCTAGGTGTTGGCTTGGCTCATAGCGCTATTGCTTATGACGCTGCCTTAAAAGGCATTGGCAAACTAGAGATTAATGCTCAGCGCTTAGCGGATGACTTAGATGCTTCATGGGAAGTGCTGGGTGAAGCCATCCAAACCGTGATGCGTCGATATGGCATTGAAAAGCCCTATGAGAAGCTGAAAGAGCTAACACGCGGCAAGGGCATTGACCGTGACAGCCTGCAAACCTTTATCGATACACTGGCTATGCCAGCAGCAGCCAAAGCAGAGCTAAAAGCACTAACGCCTGGCAGCTATATTGGTAATGCCATCGATCAAGCGAACAAGGTATAAAACACATGACCACGCTCTCTGTCAGTCAGCGCTGCTTATCCGACCAGCCTCTTCCTTGGCTAGGCGGCCTAACAGCTGCAGAGTTTTTGCGAGATTACTGGCAAAAAAAACCACTGCTGGTGCGTGGTGCATTTTCTGGTTTGGCCGGTTTGTTAGAGCCAGAAGAGTTATTAGAACTAGCCGAAACAGACGATGTAGAAAGTCGCTTAATCATTGAAAACAGCGAACCCGCCTGGGAAGTGCGCGAAGGTCCTTTTCATGCCACCACTTGGCGGAAACTACCAGACACTGGCTGGACTGCCTTAGTACAAGCAGTGGATCACTATCTGCCACCATTAGCCGATTTGCTGGACCACTTTGCCTTTGTGCCTGAGTGGCGCATTGACGATGTCATGGTGTCTTATGCTGTGCCCGGTGGCTCGGTAGGTGCGCATTTTGACCAATACGATGTGTTCTTAATTCAAGGCCCTGGCCAACGTCGTTGGCAATTAGGCGAGATGTGTGATGCCAATACACCGCGCCTGCCACATGAGCAACTGCGTCTTCTGGCCAATATGCCTGTTCATTTTGATGAAGTGCTAAACCCTGGCGACATGCTGTATGTGCCACCAGGCCTTGGCCATCATGGTGTTGCACAAACCACTTGCCTGACTTACTCCGTGGGTTTTCGCGCACCGGCATTAGCGCAAATGCTGGATTGTGTCGTTGATCGCCTACTGGAAACCCAAGGTAGTGAAACACTGCTCACGGATGCTGGCCGTGCCCTGCCAGATCACCCCGGCAGCCTTGCCAATGCAGACATTCAGCGCATGCAACAGGCAGTATTAAATAGCCTTAATACCCCAGAGTTGTTTGAGCATGCACTTGCTCCTGCACTCAGCGAAGCCAAGTATGCCGACTACACACCGGAAGGTGATGCTTGTAGCCTTGACGACTTAACTGCAGCCATCAGCGATGGTATTGAGTTATTACGTGATCCCGCCTCGCGTTGGGTATGGCTGCCAGAGCAACAAATCCTGTGGCGTAATGCTGAGCCGGTAGAAATTCCGGCCGATGTACTGAGCTTTATCCCAACACTTTTAGCAGGTCGACGCCTGCGTACTGATACCTTAAAGCAGCTACCTGAGCCCGTTTTATCTTGGTTAGCTGATGAAATCAGCGCTGGATTCTGGCTGCCTGTTGACCCCATAGACTCTTTATTATCCGATGCATCCGGTGAGGCTTAATGTATTGGCAAGCGCTGCCTTG
>CAYYWS010000105.1:0-6716 GCA_964473955.1 uncultured Paraperlucidibaca sp.
AGTGAGTAAAATCAAGGCAACTCGGGAAAACCAAAAACGCATAAGACTTATTCCTCGGGTTTAAACTTCAATGAAATGACACGGAAAAACTCGTTAAAAAGGGCTGCATCGGCAGGTACAGGCAGTGGACTGGCCCGTCTGACGGCTTCTTCTGCACTTGCATCAAAGGCAGCATTACCACTGCTTTGTCGTATCAGTACACTGCGCACTTCGCCACCTGGCAGCACCGTAATTGTCATTACTGTTTCGAGCTTACCATCAACATTAATCGGGCGTTTCCATTCATTTTTGATTTTTTGATTGATGGCAAGGGTAAATTGGTTGATCTGTGATGCCAGTTGTCGTGCTCTAGCATCGGCGGCAGCTTGTTGTGCCATTGCATCAGCCTCACTACGTAGTGCTTGAGCAATCGCTTGTTGGCGCGCCTGTGCAGCCCGCTCTAAGCGCTCACGTTCTTTTACCAGCTCTGGGTCTGGCTCTGCTGGCTTCGGCGTAGGCGTAGGCGTAGGCGTAGGCGTAGGCTTGGGTTCTGGTTTAGGGGCAGGCTCCGGTTTTTTAGGCTCTGGCTTCGCTTCTGGCTTAGGCGTTGGGCTTGGTTTGGGCTCAGGCGTTGGTGGCGGCGCAGGAGCTGGTTCAGGCTCACTGATTGGCTCAGCAGCTGTTGGCTCGGGCTGAATTGGTGCTGCAGGCGCGGGCAAGGGCGCTGTTGGCAGTGACATCAACGTGGCTTCAATACTTTTGGGTAGCTCAGGCAGGCGCGCAGGCGATGCAAACAGTGCCAACCCCAACACTAAAGCGATATGGAGCCCAAAAGATATAGCAAACGCTTGGCGGCTAGGAGTCATACCGATTTACTGTCTGCTAGCCGGTGGTTCAGTTAATAAACCCACCTGTTTAACACCGGCGGCTTGTAAAGCGGCCATTAACTCAACGACTTTGCCATAACCAACAGCAGAGTCACCATTTACTAATACCGGCACATCACTGTGTTCGTCACTTCGACGCGCGCGAATTTCATCCGGTAAGGAGCTTAACGTAACGGTGATTTGACGATCGCCATCTTGAAGTGAATAGCTACCATTGGCTGTGACAGAGACAATCAAGGGGGTTTGGTCACGTACTGATAACGTATCTGAGCTGGCTTCAGGCAAGTTGACTTCGATGCCTTGGGTCAGCATTGGGGCAGTGACCATAAAAATGACCAGCAATACCAACATCACATCAATATAGGGCACCACGTTCATTTCAGACATGGGCGCTTTGCGCTTACGGCGAAACGAGGTTTGCAAGCTCATGGCTTAGTTTCCTGCATGCGCTTCACGGTGGAAAATGCTGCTTAACTCTTCGGCAAACACTTCGTATTTCGACAAAATATGCTCGCTGTGGCTGGCATAACGGTTGTATGCAATTACAGCTGGAATAGCGGCAAACAGACCAATAGCAGTAGCAATTAGGGCCTCAGCAATGCCGGGTGCAACCACGGCGAGTGTGGCCTGCTGTACTTGGGCAAGGCCCAAGAAAGCGGTCATAATGCCCCAGACGGTACCGAACAAACCAATATAAGGACTTACCGAGCCGACAGTGGCTAGGAAGGGTAATTGTGCTTCCAGCTTGTTCTGCTCAACGCTGAGCGCAATACGTAATGAGCGCGATACTGCTTGCATGGTATCTTCTGAATCACGACGTTTTTCACGCATACGTTGAAACTCATGATAAGCGGCTCGAAATAAGCCTTCACAGCCCGATTCATTATTGGGCGTATGGTTTATTTGCTCATAAAGCTGGCGCATATCAATGCCGGACCAGAAGCGGTCTTCAAACTGCTGACGTAATTGCTCAGCACGACGGTAGATGCCTGCACGCTGCACAATAATCGCCCATGAAGTGAGCGAAGCAAGCACTAGGATCAACATCACCAGCTGTACAACAGGGCTGGCATGCAAAATTAACGAGGTGACGGTCATCTCTGGGGCAGAAGGCATTACTACTTTTCCTGTGGTGTATTCAGTAAAAGGCACAACTTAGACGGGAGTGCACGAGGTTTCAAGCTTTCCTTATCAACACAAGCAACTTCAATTAGTCCGTCAGCTAGCAAGACGTCTTGACGTGTGATTCGTTGACGAAATTTTAAAGAAGCACGACCAACTTTAATGACCTCTGCACTAACTTGCAGCAAGTCATCTAAACGAGCGGGTTGCCGATAGTCAACTTCGGCTCGACGCACAACAAAAAACACAGCATCCGGGCCGCTTAAATAGTGCTCAATGCCGAGTTCACGCAACCATTCGGTTCGCGCGCGCTCCATAAATTTTAAATAATTTACATAATAAACAATGCCGCCGGCATCAGTGTCTTCAATGTATACACGCACACTTACGCTCATATGACCCCTGTATCATTCACTGAGGGTGGTGTTAGGCCAAACAGCAACCATGCTTGTTGAGTAGCTACCCGACCGCGCCCCGTACGCATGATGAGACCTTGCTGGATTAAGTAGGGTTCTATGACGTCTTCCAAGGTGCCGGCATCTTCAGATAGGGCAGCGGCCAAGGATTCAACACCCACCGGCCCACCAGAAAAGGTTTCGACTAACATGCTTAAAAAACGTCGATCTAGGCGATCGAGCCCACGAGGATCGACTTCCAGCATGGTGAGTGCGGCTTTGGCAGTCGCTTCGGTAATAACGCCATTGGATTTCACTTCAGCATAATCACGCACTCGACGCAGCAATCGATTGGCAATACGTGGTGTGCCACGAGAGCGCCTGGCAATTTCTGCGGCTCCTTGTGGCTCAATACTTAAGTTAAGTAGGCCCGCTGCACGTGTGACGATATGGGTAAGGTCTGGAATGGAGTAGAACTCCAAGCGCTGCACAATGCCAAAACGATCGCGTAAGGGCGAGGTTAACAAGCCTGCTCGAGTGGTAGCGCCAACTAAGGTAAACGGTGGTAGTTCTAATTTAATGGAGCGTGCTGCTGGCCCTTCACCAATGACAATATCGAGCTGATAGTCTTCCATCGCCGGATAAAGAATTTCTTCCACCACCGGTGATAGACGATGAATTTCATCAATAAATAAAACGTCGCCAGCTTCCAAATTTGTTAACAGTGCAGCAAGGTCGCCAGCACGCTCTAATACAGGACCAGAAGTCGAACGCAACTCACTCCCCATTTCACGGGCAATGATATTAGCTAAGGTGGTTTTGCCTAAGCCGGGTGGGCCAAAAATCAGGGTATGGTCTAAGGGTTCAGCACGGCTTATGGCGGCCCGAATGAAAATGTCCATTTGTTCGCGTACGGCGGGCTGACCAATATAGTCATCCAAGCGTGTTGGCCGTATAGCACGATCTACCAGTTCTTCTTTGGGTTTAGGCGTGGCCGTAATTAAGCGATCCGACTCAATGCTCATAGCATTAATTCCTTAACAGGCCTTTTAACGCGGCGCGAACTAACTCGGCTGTTTCAAGCTCTTTATTGGCCACGGCTTTAATGGCGCGTTGCGCTTCAATAGGTTTATAACCTAAAGCAACCAATGCTTGCTCAGCTTCATCACTGGCATTTAGCGTAGGCATTAACGATAAGTTGCCGGATGCTTGCCCTAACACCTTAAGTGCGGGCTTACCGAGCTTGTCACGCAGCTCAATAATAAGGCGTTCAGCCGTCTTTTTACCGACACCTGGAATACGGGTTAGGGTAGTGATGTCCTCTTGCGCAAGACATACACGGAGAGCCTCAGTGTCCATGCCTGACAGAATAGCCAAGGCTAGGCGTGGTCCAACACCGCTGACTTTTATCAGGGTGCGAAAAGTTTGCAGCATGTTGCGGTCGCTAAAGCCAAAGAGTTGGTGAGCGTCTTCGCGCACACTCAGGTGTGTCCACAACACCACGTTCTCGCCTAATGCGGGAAGCTGATAAAAGGTGTTAAGGGGTAAGTCGACCTCATAACCAACGCCATTGACATCAATCACCGCTGTTGGCGCAATTTTTTCAATTAATAAGCCACTTAGGCGGGTCAACATAGTGTGCGAATCCTTATTATCGTATTTATCGCCCACGGCCTCGACGTAGACCATCGATGGCCATTTTACGCATGTTTTCACCTGCATGGGCATGGCATAGTGCCGCCGCTAAGGCATCGGCAGCATCTGCTTGGGGGGCTGCACTCAAGTTAAGTAGTTTTACCACCATATGCTGAACTTGGGTTTTATCAGCAGAGCCTGTGCCAACCACAGCCTGTTTGATTTGCCTTGCGGTGTATTCTGAGACGCTCAAACCTTGCGTGACAGCCGCTGCAATAGCGGCACCACGAGCCTGCCCCAGCTTTAAAGCTGAGTCGGCATTTTTAGCTAAAAAAACTTGTTCAACAACGGCGCGCGTGGGCTGCCAACGTTCAATCAGCGTGGTTAAGCCCGTAAAAATAGTCAGTACCCGCTCTGGTAGGGCATCAGCACTGTTCATGCGTATGCAACCGCTATCAACATAAGTCCACTGACGACCTTGCTGGGCAATGATGCCGTATCCTGTGATGCGAGATCCGGGATCAATGCCTAATAAGATCGTGTCGGTCACTTGCTCAATGCTGCCAGCACGTCATCACTAAAGCTGACGTTGGTGTAGACGTTTTGCACATCATCTAAGTCTTCTAACATGTCGATCATTTTGATGATTTTTTCAGCCTGTGCGAGCTCGGTAATTTCAGCATTTGTTGCTGCACGCATGGTGACTTCGGCATTTTCTGGCTTAAAGCCAGCTGCTTCTAAGCCGTCGACTACTGCACCAAATGCAACAGGGGTAGTAACAACCACAATACCGTCTTCATCGGCTTCCAAGTCGTCCGCACCAGACTCAAGCGCAACTTCTAAAATGCGGTCTTCATCAGCATCAGCTGGGAAGGTGATCTCGCCACGCTGAGTGAACATAAAAGCTACTGAGCCCGGAGTGCCCATATTGCCGCCATTTTTGCTGAAAGCATGGCGCACTTCACCAACCGTACGATTGACATTGTCTGACATGGTCTCGACGATGACAGCAACGCCGCCAACGCCATAACCTTCGTAGGTCAGTTCGTCGAGGCGTTTGTCATCATCACCGCCAGCACCACGTTGAATAGCGCGGTTAATGACATCACGGCTCATGTTGGCACTAAGCGCTTTAGCCACAATGGCTCGCAGGCGTGGGTTGTCTTCTTCTTTGGGGCCGCCCAAACGAGCGGCCACAGTAATTTCACGGATAAATTTAGTAAAAACTTTGCCGCGTGAGGCGTCGACGCGGGCTTTTTTATGCTTGATGTTGGCCCACTTGGAATGACCCGCCATCTTAAGACTCCTTTTTCACTTCTTCACGCAGACGAATGCCCAGTTCACGCAGCTGTTTATTTTCAACAGGAGCGGGAGCATGTGTCATTAAACATTCAGCTGTTTTGGTTTTCGGGAAGGCAATTACGTCACGAATCGAGCTGGCGCCGGTCATCAGCATAATCAATCGATCCAGACCAAACGCCAAACCACCATGTGGTGGTGCGCCGTATTTTAGTGCGTCGAGCAAGAAGGCGAATTTTTCCTGTGCTTCCTCAGCGCTGATGCCTAGTGCTTCAAACACGGCAGTTTGCATGTCGAGCGTGTAGATACGCAATGAACCGCCACCCAATTCGGTGCCGTTTAATACCATGTCATAGGCGACAGACAAGGCTTGTCCTGGATTGTTTTTCAGCGTGGCCACATCACATTTTGGCATGGTGAAGGGGTGGTGGACGGAGGTCCACTGACCATCAGCCACTTCTTCAAACATCGGGAAGTCAACAACCCACAAAGGCGCCCATTGGCTGGTGAGTAGATTTAGATCATGGCCTAACTTCACACGTAAAGCGCCCAAGGCGTCATTAACCACTTTGGCCTTGTCAGCACCAAAGAAAATTAAGTCACCATCAACAGCACCTGTGCGTTCGATGATGGCCTTTAGTGTGGCATCAGGAAGGAATTTCACAATCGGTGATTGCAGGCCGCTATTTTCACCATTATGGATGTTGCTAACGTCGTTGACCTTGATATAGGCCAAACCTTTAGCGCCATAAATGCTGACAAACTTAGTGTAGTCATCAATTTGTTTGCGTGGCATGGCATTGCCGCCAGGCACTTTTAGCGCCGCAATACGACCTTTAGGGTCCTTGGCAGGTCCTGCAAACACCTTGAACTCGACGTCTTGCATTAAGTCAGCAACGTCAATGAGTTCGAGTGGAATGCGCAGGTCTGGTTTGTCTGAGGCAAAACGACGAATGGCTTCTTCATAGGTCATGCGCGGGAAGCTGCCGAGCTCTACCTGCATTAAGTCACGGAAAATTTTAACAATCATGGCCTCAGTAATAGACATGATCTCTTCGTCGCTTAAAAACGAGGTTTCAATGTCAATCTGAGTGAATTCTGGCTGACGGTCTGCGCGCAGGTCTTCGTCACGGAAACACTTGGCGATTTGGTAGTAACGATCAAAGCCAGACACCATCAGCAACTGTTTGAATAGCTGGGGAGACTGCGGTAGCGCAAAAAATGAGCCAGGCTGGGTACGAGAAGGCACTAAGTAGTCTCGGGCGCCTTCGGGGGTTGCTCGCGTCAGGATGGGCGTTTCCACATCCAAAAAGCCGTTATCGTCTAAAAAGTTGCGAATCATGCTGGTGACACGTGAGCGAAAGCGCATGCGCTCCAGCATTTCTGGGCGGCGCATGTC
>CAYYWS010000106.1:0-1342 GCA_964473955.1 uncultured Paraperlucidibaca sp.
ACTATTAACCACAGTTATGCTGTGTGCTGCATTGGTAGGATGTGCAACGCCGCTGACATCTCAACAGAAGCAAGATATGAAGTTTTACACTGCAGCAGGCATGGTAGTTGAAGAAAAGAACCCTGCTGTGGGTGCAGGTCTTGGTTTATTGCCAGGCTTTGGCTCATTTTATGTGCGCGAGTATGGTGCTGGTGTAGTTAATTTACTGTTTTGGCCTGCATCAATTCTGTGGGATCCAGTGAGTGGTTACGAAGGTGCGTTAGCTATTAATTACCACGCAACTCGCGAGCAAGCGAAGCGGAAAATGAACCGTGAAATGCGTGTATTAGATGATGGTTTGACATCTGGCAAAGTAAGTCGTGATGACTACATTCTTCAAAAGCGTAAGATTGAGCAAAAATACATGCCTGAGGCATAAGGTTGTATGTTGTATCTAGTAGGGCGGCCTAGGTCGCCCTACTAGTCAGGACTTACAGAATGGTTCAATAAATTGCCATCTCATTAAAACAAACCCCAGCCATATCCTTCGTCGACAACACCGGTTCACCTTCCAACGGCCAATCGATCGCCAGTGTTTCATCATCCCAACGTATGCAGCGCTCATGTTCCGGCGCCCAATAGTCGGTCGTTTTATAAAGTACCTCTGCAACATCAGACAGCACCAAAAAGCCGTGTGCAAAACCTGGTGGTATCCATACTTGGCGTCGATTTTCAGCAGATAAGCTCACAGCAGACCATTGCCCAAAGCTTACTGAGTTGCGCCGAATATCAACAGCCACATCCCAAACTTCACCACTCACCACACGTACTAACTTGCCTTGGGGTTGCTTAACTTGATAGTGCAAACCACGCAGCACGCCTTTTAGTGAGCGAGTGTGATTGTCTTGCACGAACTCCACATCGGTTCCACTGAGTGCTGCAAATTCTCGCGCATTAAAGCTTTCATAAAAGAAACCACGCTCGTCGTTAAACACAGTGGGCTCTATAATCAGTAGATCGGGAATGTGGGTGTTTATGACGCGCATCAGTCGGCTTACTCAAGTGCTTTCATATACAAGGTTACCCGCATTTTGCTATGTTCTCACTTTCATTTGATTAGCAGGTAAATCATGTCGCGTGCCAGTGCTCGTTCGCCAATTGGTGTGTTTGATTCGGGCGTCGGTGGGCTCACCGTGGTGCGGGCATTGATGGAGCGCCTGCCGTTTGAAGACATCATTTATTTTGGCGACACCGCGCGAGTGCCCTATGGCATTAAGTCGGTAGACACCATTCATAGCTTCACCACACAAATTACTGATTACTTGCTGGCGCGTGACGTCAAATTACTGATTATTGCCTGCAA